>NZ_CEWDCG010000229.1:0-4268 GCF_982436375.1 Coprobacter sp.
ACTCCGTTTTCGTTCACTACGCCCGAAGGAGAAGAGGTCAGTCTTGTAATTCCTCTGGGATTTGAAGAGCAGCGCACCGCAAGCCCGTGGAAGAAATTGGATAAAGATCTTAAAAACTATTTTTCAGCATACGTTTGCAATGCCGATAATCCCGAGGAAATTATGGAATTGTATTTCAACTTAAGAGAATATTCCGACATTAACACAAAAAAATGGCAGAGAAAACCGGAAAATCGGGAACTATATGATTATATAGAATATCCCGACAGTAATTTTATTTGCGTATTACAAGTCGAATATATATCCGACCCGTATATACTTTCTTTAGGAATAAATAATGGTGTAGATATTCATTATGCAATCATGTATCTTCAAAAAAACTCTTTGGATATTCAACTTTATTTTCCTCATGACAGCCTTATGACCGAACGGGCTAAAACTGTGATGAACGACATCGTAAAAAGCATCAAAATCAAATAACCGATTCATTTTTATATTTATCGCATCATATCATAAAACAGCGTATTTACATTTGCTTTCATAATTCACTTAACTAAAAAAATAATCAGTTTATGAAAGATCGTATTACATGGGTTCCTTCACTACTCACAGGCGAACTTATTCCTAAAAAACATCCGTTTGGGATCTGGATGACGAGGAAAATGAAGAAAGAAACGACAGAAGACAAGCATCTCTCATGGAAACAACACCTTACTCCCGCCCTAAAAATTATGAAGCAAATATCCGAATTTTCCAACCACCGATCACACCCGGGTCCGTTCTTCCGTATCCGTTTAACCGGATAATGCAAAATGTGGAAAAAAGAATACCTCAAAAGAATCCGACAAAACAAACGCAAACACAATCCGGCAAATTCAGCTTGCCGATAACCGCCCCGAACGCTCCGCGCGACAGCATTTCCGACCCCGATTTCCTTCGCATTATCGAACCATATCTGACTCCAAATCCGACAGGATTAAGTGCGGATACTCTCCGATCGATATCCCGGTCCCCGTCCATCCTCTCCTTCCCCGGGAGATATGTGGGTATTCGCAGAGTCTCAAAAAGACCGCAAAAATACAAATAATTCATTGATGGCCACTTTTACTCCCGATACCGAATATTACATAACGATAGAAGATCAGGAGAAAATGATTCAAGCTATAAATAAAGGAAGTTTAAAAAACGCAAACAGAGACTTTCATATAGACCAAAAGAAACACAAACCTCAAGAACAGAATTTTATACAACGCTATTTAAAAAATGAAGGCTTAAAAGGAGTTTTCGGAATATATCGTCGTTGTTACCGAAACGGAAAACTCGACGGATTTGAAAAAGCAGTGCTGGACGAGAATGGAGAGTATCGTTGGAAGCCGATAAAAGGACAATACAATATTGTTCCTAAAACATCATTTGAATAAAAGCCCGTTTAAATTTTCCGATAAGAAAATATTATCGGGTCAGATTTAGAACCTATCTAAATTTTCCAACAAAAATATGATCAGCTCATCTTTGCGTTTTCTTCCGGTCTTTTTCCCATTTTCCCTTGTCAGATAGTTTGCTATCTGACAAGGGAAAACAGAAAAATAACCTCGAAAGAAACTTTCAAAACTGACCCAAGTAAAACTTAGACAGCTTCTATATGGATCGACACAATAAAACATATCGAATTTTCCGGCCGAGAGAACAATATATAACCGACTTCACCGATAACAGGAACAAAAAACCGGAAGCTAATAAATGATAAACAGTTACTAACTTCCGGTTTTTCACCTTCATATCTTACTTATCGATCAAGGACTTCTTTCATACCTCAACTCTAACATGATGAACAATCAATCCCGATTAGAAAAATATTTCATAAATTGTACTCGCTCATAATACGATTGGTCGGGAACATTCTTAAAATTAAGCAATCCTTTAAATTCTCCTATCGTCTTAAACCCCTGACTTTGCATCCACTCTTCAAGAATAGTAAGCATCTGCATAATAATACCGTTTCCATGCTGATATAAGACAGAACAAAGTTCTACAGCCGAAGCCCCTGCCAGCAAAGCTTTAATTACCGCTTCCGGCTCATGAACTCCGGTAGAAGCCGCCAAAGACAAATTAGGAATTTGTCCCGACACGATTCCGATCCATCGCATCGTATTGCTAAAATCAGAAGAACTGCTGAATACCGTTCCAGAGGTAAATTGCATTTTATGTATATCA
The DNA here is from genome assembly GCF_982436375.1 of Coprobacter sp. Classification (NCBI taxonomy): domain Bacteria; kingdom Pseudomonadati; phylum Bacteroidota; class Bacteroidia; order Bacteroidales; family Barnesiellaceae; genus Coprobacter; species Coprobacter sp. Next base: position 2,215 of record NZ_CEWDCG010000229.1, read on the forward strand.
ATATCAGGCTGATAGAAGCGATTGAACAATACCACACCATCTGCATTATTTGCTTTCAGTTGGTTGACGACCGCTACAATATTGCTGAAACGTTGTCCCATTTTTACCGTAACCGGAATTTTCACCGCATTTTTAATCGCTTTCAAAATATCGGTATGCAGCTTTTCATATTCACCGGGTTTCTCGTCTAATACCGTCGCTATTTTTAAAATATTAATCTCTATCGCATCTGCTCCGGCTGCCTCCATATCACGTGCAAAAGATACCCAACTCCCATTATCATAACAATTAATACTGGCAATAATCGGTATCGAACACGAAGCTTTGGCTTCACGTATCAACGTCAGGTACTCCTCTATCCTATGCGACCGCACATAATTTTGCACATAATCATACGCTTCGGGATAATCCGCCGAATGATACAAAACATGATCTGCCTGATCAAGTATCTGCTCCTCAAAAAGAGACTTCAAGACAACAGCTCCTGCCCCGGCCTTTTCAAGATCCTTAATTTTATCTATATTATTTGTTAACCCTGAACTTGCGACAATGAGAGGATTACGCAATGTAAGTCCGGCATATGCAGTCTGTAGTGTTTCCATATAATGGTAAGTTTAGATTTTTAATATACTCTTTCCCCGAAAATACGACTTCCCACGCGTACCAGCGTACTTCCGGCTTTTACCGCCAAAAGATAGTCATCGGACATCCCCATAGAGATTTCACAAAACGAACTATCTTCGGGAAAATAGTCTTTCTTTATTTCATCAAAAAAACTACGGAGTGATAGAAACTCCGATTCTATTTGTTTACAATCATTTGTAAATGTAGCCATTCCCATTACTCCGCAAAACCGCACATGGAGAAGATCTTTCCATGCTCCCGACCGGAGATAGTCACGGCACTCCTCAAAAGAAAAACCGAATTTACTTTCTTCTCGGGCAATGTGTATTTGCAACAAACATGAAACCACACGCCCGACATTTTCCGCCGCCTTATTTATTTCTTGCAGCAATTTAGGACTATCGGCACTATGTATCATAGAAACAAACGGTACGATCTGCTTCACCTTATTCGTTTGCAAATGTCCTATGAAATGCCACTCTATATCCTCCGGCAGAACAGGCTTTTTAGAAAGCAATTCTTGCACTTTACTCTCTCCGAAAAGTCGTTGACCGGCATCATATGCCTCCCGTATCATCTCTACCGGATGAAATTTGGAGACAGCAACCAATCTCACCCCCGAAGGAAGAGTTTGCTTTACCCGCTCTATATTTTCTGCAACAATATTCATATCTAAGATTCTGCAACAGGAGGAAGGTCTTCATCTTCAGCCGCATAGGGATATATGTCCATAATAGGCGTTTCGTTAATAGCAGCTATTTCGAAGTCGGCCATAGTACCTTTCATCCCTTCCAACAGGTTTTCCAAAGCTTTCTGCAAGTCCTGTGCCTGCACGAGCATATAGCTCGCTGTCCGCTTCTCCGCACCGCTCTTTTCGTCGAGCGTAATAAAATTGACTTTGCATTTAAACCACTTATCACCCGTCTCATCAAAAAATAACTCGCTGATATTGGCTCTCTTAATATTAGCGACAGAAAAATCGCCCGAAATAAAAGGTGTCATTTCCTTTATAATGCGAGCTTCGGCTTCGGTAAAAGAAAGAGCATCGACCATATAAGGTTCGGTAACTTTCTTCTGCATGCCGTTCTCCATCATTTTATCGTATTTTACTTTACATTCAAACCAAGTACTCATTTTATTTACCTCGTTCATTAATTATTATCTGCAAATACGAGAAAATATCAAAATCTTCTGTATCGTATAACAAAGATACCATTTTCGATTGAATTTACAGACAGATACAAAAATTAAAGTATCAAGTAAGATTTTTTAATACAGAATCTCTTATATTTGTATAAAATGAAATAAATCGGAATACCCTAATCCGGCAATAATCAAAATTACATTACCCTATCAATTGGATAGCGGAGAACAAACCCTAATGCACATTCATTCCCTTACAGGGCAATTGTTAAAAGCAATACAAATCG
>NZ_CEWDCG010000230.1:0-4215 GCF_982436375.1 Coprobacter sp.
CTATTATCCATCTTTATGTATATTCGGCCGCCGTTATATCGAATCAGAAGAGGTCGTTGAAGACGTGGTTCAAGACGTTTTTACATCCTTATGGGAAAACCGCCATAGAATAAATATCGAAACTTCTGCAAAGAACTATTTGATTACCATGACCCGAAATTTCTGTCTGAATTACTTACAAAGAAACCGGATAGAACAAAATTACATACAAGGGAAAATGACAAACCCGTTCGAGATCGGCAGTAACGATCTGGAAGAAGTCGTTCTTTTCTCCGAACTTAAATCTTTGATGATAGAAACTCTGAAAACACTACCTTTTGAATACCAACAGGTATTCATTATGAGCCGGTTCGAAAACAAAAATTACCGCGAAATTGCTGAAACTTTGGGTATATCGGTAAAGTCGGTAGAACGTTATAAAATGCGCACAGAGATGAAACTCCGTGAAAACTTGCAAGACTACATCTCTATTATGATTATCGTAATGATCATACAAATTCTTGCGGAAATGAATCATTGACAATAAAATTTCTCTCAAACCCGGCCCGAGCAAAATTCAGACAGTTCTAACATTTGATTTGACGTTTTTTCAGGTATCGGGCCGGGGTTTCTCCGATGCTTTTAACAAAAGCACGATTAAATGTAGATAGAGAGTTGAAACCGCTTAATTCGGCTATTTCCATTAAAGTCCTGCGTTCATCCGATGAGAGCAGAGCACAAGCCTCCTTTATTCTGAATCCGTTTACATATTCATAGAAAGTCGTGTCGAGATCGTTATTTAAATATTCCGACAGATAAGTACGGTTTGTCCCTATTGCCGTCGCCACTTCGGTAAGAGTCAGTTTAGGATTTAGAAACATTCGTTCATTTTCCATATATTCTTGCAATTTTTTAAAGGGAAAATTTTGTATCTCATGAGACCCTTTCTGTTCAGGTTTCGGCATAAATAATCTGGACGTACTCGGCATTTCTATAACCGAATGTTTTTGGGATAATCGATAAATATAAGTCCAAACGATAATAGATATTGCATAATAAGCGGCATCGTTCAACCAATTTTCTTCCCAAAGGAGAATGGTCCAGAGTACAAGACATATATATAATGCTGTTATAGCCTTGCGTACCCATGAAATACTCAAGTTCTCGATATCCGAGAAATTGTTTTTTATATAATTGTCACGACGGGAACTTGCCATGAAAACAATAACAGTAATTATTGTTCCGAAAACAAGGGCATATAACATTGCCGCCTTAAAAATAACAGAAGACGGGTATATGATGTATGCGACTATAAATAATACCGAAGGCATAGACATTCCTATGATTCTGCGTAATGTGACCCATCCGGGAGAGATAACTTCGAAGAAAAAAAGAGCCATTAACGGAACATATAACATATCGGTACTCATTGTTATACTCGTTATATACGGGTTGTACCATACGCCTTTTATCAAAAATCCCATATCCTTGAATTCGAGGAATGCAAGAAAAATCATGCTACAGAAAAGCAACCTCATCATATTGCTGCGGTGTCTTAAAGGATATAACTGAATACTGGCAAGTATAAAGAACATAAATGCTGCACCATGTATAAAATGTGCTAAGTTCTCATAAAATGGATTCATTGTTCATCTCGTTAATCTATTCTGACAAATAGGGCTTTATTTACAAAGATATAAGAATTATAAAATTTATACAACACATGCAGTTTAATGATTATTGCATATATTAATATTATAATCATTTTATTGTGAACATATTATAGTGAAAATTCGATTTGAAGATTTGAGTTTGTCCAAATTTTGCCAAGATTGGCTTTGAGAGTTCCATTTGAGTATATATTCTTGTTTTTATAAGAATGACAGCAGCTTTCTGACGAATGAAAACGAGAAAACAGGCCGGATAACATTTTTTATCGAAAAACTCAAGCTGTCCCTAATATTCTATGTCATTTTTATCGAATGACTCCTTTTTTTGTTTTAATGACACGATAATTTATTTATTGAATATTCTTTTTATCGATTGATTCCCTGAATATTTCGGGTTATTCTCATATTTGTTTTCAACTTAATTCCAAAATATTTTTACAAATTCATCAATAATCCTCACCTATCGTATGAAGAAGTATAGTTATCTACTACTTATTTTCCTATCCGTTTACTTCACCGGATGTGAAAAAGATGAGACCATAACAGAACTTGAAGAAGCGACATTATCCGTTTCTCCCGAAAATCTGAATTTCGACGAAAACAATCCGTCAAACAATCAAATTACCATTATCTCCAATGTCTCATGGAGTATAAATGTCAGCAACAACGCTTTGAAAGTCGACAAAAGCGAAGGTGGGCCCGGAGAAAACAAAGTTTCTGTAACCGATATTCCCACAGGCGAAACCTATATGCTTACGATCTCTACCGTAAAAAGAAACGAGACAGATAAAACAATATCAAAAAGTATCGCCGTAACTCGTCAACCGAAAGGCTTCACCAGCGAAACAGTCTATTACGATAATCTCGACAAAGCAATTTGGAGCGGAAGCGGAAACCCATTTATAGACCAATGGGACGGTTATATAAATGCGACGGGAACGGGTGCTGAAAACATCGAATATACGGGACGAACCGTTTCTGTTCGAAACAATTTTCAATCTTCGGGATATGCAGGAGCATCTCGCAAAAATGCATTCTATTTCGGAGGAAAAGATGCTTATGTGACGGTCAATAATATACAACTTCAACCCGGGCAAACGTCTTTTCAGCTCTCTTTCGGATGTTGTAAATTCGAAGGCGACTTCGATACATCTTCCAATATCAAAGTATATATCAGCGGAAACGGAAGTTCGATGAAACCTCTTGCCTACAACCGGTCTACAACAAACTCTTGGGCGCTGGCAACCGCTCTGTTCAGTATACATAACACAGTTCCCCAAACACTATCCATCATGTTCGTAGCCGACGACTACAATATCAGAATGGATGACATCAAACTGGTAACGAGCAATCAGTCGACAGAGCAAATATTCGATTTCTCCACAACGAACTATTCATGTGTAGAGACACCCAAAACTATCAAAACCAATAGTAATTACAAATATGTTACACATTTTGCCGAAACATTGATAAGCCAAAAGCATGTACGCAATTACACGGCATGTTACGACACATACCGACACAATCCCATGTGGGTGGCCTATCCTGTACACCAATGTTACCATGAAAAAGGGTTCGGACGTACAAATCCTGATCCTTGGCGTCCCGACCCGAAATTTTCGGCAAGCCAGCAATCTGTTATCTACCCGAGTGACTGGAACGATTGGCCTTGGTCAATGAACGGTAATGAACCTACCGACTTATACTATTATTGGAGGCCTTATAATAACAAAAACTTTACCAAAGGACATTTACTGCGCTCGGCCGATCGAGGTGGCGCTGGAAGCGAAATGAACATACAGACTTTCTATCCTACCAATATCGCTCCCGAAGCATATCTATACAAAGATCATTGGAGCAAAGTGGAAGAGTTGTTATCCGATACATGGGAATGTTCCGATACGACATACGTCGTTGCAGGATGTTATTATGCAAATGATGGTTACAAAACTTATGATGCAAGTAATTGGAATATCCTGTCGACTTTATCCAAAGAATGCGTAATTCCAACAGCTCGATACAAAGTAATACTTCGTACCAAAAACGGAAGTTCAGGTAAACCGATCGCCGAATGTTCACCGGACGAAGTTATGACAATCGGATTCTGGTTTCCGCAGAATCTTAACAACGAAAATCCGAGTACGACACCTCCGTTAAGCAACTATATATACTCGGTATCTGAAATAGAACAAAAGATCGGCAACGAATTCGAATTTTTCCCGACAGCTCCTGCCGAAGTTAAAAATCGAGTAAACATCAATGACTGGCCGGGACTGAACTAAAAATCTGTCTAAATTTTCCAATAAAATAGAGTTTAGACAGGTCTTAAAACTCTATCAATGAAAAGACCTGCCCGACAAATGGGGAATGCCGGACAGGTCTTCTTTATATACCGATCAACAAAAACTCAAATAATCGCAGTACGATATAGTCTTCAAAAGAAAAATAAAACCGATATTTCAACAAAATAATAAGTGGCATATAAACAAAAAAAATGGTTGTCTCACGACAACCAATCTTCGTTAACCTTAAATCTAATACTATGAAAAACACCGTGCAAATATAG
>NZ_CEWDCG010000231.1:0-4211 GCF_982436375.1 Coprobacter sp.
ATATAATATTGAAAAAGAGATAAAATAATTTCCGGATTAAAGATATAAAATTATGAAAAAGACCGATGGTGATAATGAAGGTTTCGATTTGCTGACTTTAGCGCGTCTGCGATGTTCTGTCCGGGCATATACATCTCGTGCTGTAGAATCGGAAAAGCTTGAATATATATTAGAAGCCGTTCGATTAGCTCCTTCGGCAGTAAATTTTCAGCCTTGGCTTTTTATTGTAATTCAGGATGAGAAAGACCGGAAAAAATTACAACAGTGTTATGACCGAGACTGGTTTACTCAAGCTCCGGTTTATATTGTTGCATGTGGAGATCACCGACAATCATGGAAGCGGAAAAGCGATATGAAAGATTTTTGTGATGTGGATGTTGCGATTGCAGTCGAGCATCTTTGTTTAGCAGCAACGGAACAGGAGTTAGGCACATGCTGGGTGTGCAATTTCGATACGAAGTTATGTGCTGAAATCTTGAACCTTCCTGAGGATATCGAACCTCTGGTTTTAATACCGATCGGTTATCCCGAAAATCCCGATGTATTCGCCTCTACACCGAAAAAACGAAAAGCGTTTAATGAAATTGTAAAATGGGGAAAATATTAGATATTATTTTAGTAGTTTTTTTGCTGGGAATAGGATTTGTATCATGTGGAGACGATGGCTGTATGGAAAATCGTAGCAGTATCCCGTTGATAGCTTTTTATTCCGATGCCGATACGACTCAACGAGTTGCGATAGACTCGCTGACGGTATGGGGAATAGGGCAGATAAATGATTCTTTGCTTTTGGATACAGCCTCGGTAAATCAATTCATGGCGCCATTGAGAGATGGTGTAGATACGACAAAATATGTTTTGCGCTATGACCAGGAAAACCTGAATCCCAGATACAAATTCGATACGTTGACATTTGTATATCATTCGTATGTGAAATTTGAATCGGCCGAATGTGGTGCAATGTTTAATTATGTGATCGATGATTTTAGATATACGACTCATCAACTTGTCTCAGCGACATTATTGACTAAGGAGATCGATAACCTGAATATTGAGAATGTAAAACTTTTCTATCATGTTGAAGAAGCGGAATAACTTGCTATCGGTCATTTTTTTGTTGATCGTTTCTGCAACATTCGCTCAGCAACGACAGTCGACAAATTCAGTTCCTCAGAAAAAAGAGGAAAAGAAGGAATCTAAATATAAATTCCCATTATTGAACGGACTTATTTTGGGCGTTGATTTGTATAATCCTGTAGCGAATTTGTTCGGGCAGAAGTATGGAAATTATGAAGCGAGTTTGGAGTTGAATATGTATAATCGCTTTTTACCTACTTGGGAGATTGGGATAGGGCGTGCCGATAACAGACCTGAAGAAATGAATTTTACTTATGTCGGTAAGCCTGCGCTTTATAACCGTATCGGTATAAATTATAATTTTCATTATAATAATGACGGTCCTGGAACTTTTTTCGTAGGATTGCGGTATGGTTTTTCTGCTTTCAAGTATGATATAACGAATATAACATTAGAATCTCCCTATTGGGGAACTTCTTATAGTGAGAGTATTACCGGACAAAAATCTAAAGCACAATGGATCGAGGCGTTAGGCGGTATTCGTGTTCGTTTGTATAAGGATTTGATGATGGGGTGGACTGTCCGTTATAAATGGCTGATAAAGGCAAAAAGTAATGACTTTTCTACTCCGTGGTTTATCCCCGGTTATGGGAATAAAGGTTCTGTTTTGGGGATAACGTATTCGATTTACTATAAATTCCCTTTGAGAAGAAAGGTGGCTGATAATAAAACAGATGCGTCGGTTAAAAAATAAGATTTATAACAAAAGGCTGTTTTGTAATTCAACAAAACAGCCTTTTGTTATGGGAATTATACTCTTGTTAATTCGTTTGAGAACTGTTTTCTTTTATATGAATGGCATATCCGCCGCTACGTGCAATAGGAATAGCTAATTCTGATTTAGAATTTACTCGATAGTTTTTGATGGTATAGGATTGTGGACGGGTTTCATAATCGGCATCTTCTCCATCAGCATATATAGTTGCGATATAGTTCTTGCCCGGATCAAGAAAATTTAAGCGGATATTTGAGACTCTTTTATTTTCATCTGTAATGCCACCGATGAACCATTCGTCTTCCCCTTTCTTTTTTCTGGCGATAGTGATATAATCTCCGGGTTCGGCTTCCAATATTCGAGTATCGTCCCAGTCAACAGGAACATCCTTGATAAATTGAAAAGCATCAGCAAATCTTTCATAATTTTCCGGTAAATCCGCAGCCATTTGTAAAGGACTGTACATCGTTACATATAAGGCCAATTGTTTTGATAATGTTGTGTTAACCCTATTTTTAACATTTGGATCATAATAGCTAAAGTCTGTTTGGAAAATTCCCGGGGTATAATCCATCGGACCTCCGATAAGCCTGGTAAATGGTAATATGGTCTGATGATCTGGTTTGATATTTCCCAATGCCTCATATTCTGTTCCTCGAGCCGATTCTGCAGCCAAATAATTTGGGTAAGTACGATGCATTCCTGTCGGGCGTACAGGTTCGTGAGCATTAATCATGATTTTATAGTCAGCACCTTTTTCGATAGCTCTCAAGTAATGATTTACCATAGTTTGTCCATAATGATGCTCTCCCAAAGGAATAATTGTTCCCACATATCCCGATTTTACGGCATCATAGCCGTTATCTTTCATAAATTGATAAGCTTCATTCATTCGGCGTTCGTAGTTTGGAATCGAAGCTGATGTCTCGTGGTGCATAATCAATTTCACTCCTTTTTGTGCCGCATATTTTTTGAGCTCATTTAAATCGAAATCCGGATAAGGTGTAACAAAATCGAAAACATTCTCTTTCATTGTTCCAAACCAATCTTCCCATCCGATATTCCAACCTTCCACCAATACTCCGTCAAAGCCGTGTTTAGCTGCAAAATCTATATAGCGTTTCACGTTCTCAGTGTTCGCTGCGTGGCGTCCGTTCGGTTCTATCCGAGAATAGTCGATTTCATCAAGCTTTATATTAGACGTGTCTGCATAAGCCCAGGAACCTCCATTTGGAATGAACATTTCCCACCAAACACCTATATATTTCATTGGCTTTATCCATGAGGTATCTTCGATTTTGTTGGGCTCATTTAAATTGAGAATGGTCTTTGACGCCAGAATATCTGCAGCATTATCGCTTATTAATATTGTTCTCCAAGGAGTTTGAGTTGCTGTTTGCATTCTGCCTTTTCCTCCTAACGGGTCTGGAGTCAAATGTGTTGATAATATCACTCCGGTACTATCCAGTTCCAATAACATAGCAGGATAATCTTTTAAAGCAGCTTCATGGATATTTATATAGACCCCGTTACCTTTAAGCATCAGAGGAGTTTGTACAGATATCTCTTTAGTTGGTGTTTGTGCCGAGATTTCTTCGGTAGCGGCATCTATTTGGTGTGAGACTTCTGATAATAATGATGTCGTATAATTATATTCGTTTGTATCGTAGTCTCCTCTTATCCAAAATGCAGTATAATCTTTTCCTAAATTAAATTGAGTAATTTCTTCGGCAATTGTAAAATAAGAAAGATTTTTTTGATTTGGAAATTCATACCTGAACCCAAGTCCATCATCGTATAATCTGAATCGTATAATAACAGTTCTTTTCGGACTACCTTGTTCCAAAGTAATTTCCAGTTCATTATATTGATTTCGTATTTTTTTTACCTCTCCCCATACGGGTTCCCATGTTTCATCAAAAGCAGATGTCGAACTTTTTAATATACTGAAATTATCTACCATAGATGGAATATTTTTCATTTCAAAACCAAGTCTGCTTTTTTCAATAATTATTTTCCCTTTATACAGTAAGGAATAATACGGAATGCCGTTATCGACGTGAAATGTCAGATTTAATTGGCGATTAGGTGATTCAATACTTTGAGCGTGTCCTGTGAGTACCATAATAAAATAAAGAAATAAAAATAAGTTTCTGTACATAATATGTTTTATTTGCCGTTATTTAAAAGAAATGTATTTATAGAACAACGGAGACCTTAGATTTGTTATTGTCAATTTTTCTTTTTTATGAAAGAGGTATTTTCAGAAAATACAAGCTTAATATGAAATGATCTCAGTTTTATGTAGCTTTTTATTCGAAAAAAAGTTTTGTGTATAATTGGGCTATTTACAGGCAGT
>NZ_CEWDCG010000232.1:0-4190 GCF_982436375.1 Coprobacter sp.
TATTAGATTTAAGGTTAACGAAGATTGGTTGTCGAGATGACAACCTTTTCTTTTTTAATAACCTCCCCCTCTCCAAAATATCCGAACAACCAAAATTTTACTGATTCTCAAACAAAGAAAAACCACCACCTTTTATCAAAACATAAATACTCAAAAAACATTTATACAAAATCCGGTAGGCTTCAAAGATCAGAGGTAGGCTTTCACAAGCTCTTACTGTAACCCTATTCCGGCTCAATAATCCTCACCACAACACTCTTTACCCAAAACAACACAGAATTCCAATTATCTTCTAATCCAGGATATATTCATATCATCTATATAAGCATAGATAATATCAGTTTGATTTATATATTATAACATATTACATTTGCATCAAACAATTAAATAAACCTCTAAAATAAAATGATATGAAAACTTTAGATTATATTCAATTAGACAAACAAAAAGTAGAAAATGTAATAAACGGATTGCAACAGTTACTGGCAGATTTTCAAGTTTATTATACAAACCTAAGAGGTCTTCACTGGAACATCAAAGGTCATTCTTTTTTTGTTTTACATAGCAAATTTGAAGATATGTATAATAGTGCCGCTGAAACAATTGATGAGATTGCAGAAAGAATATTGATGCTCGGCGGAACTCCTCAACATCAATTCAGCAATTATCTACAAACTGCAAACATTAAAGAATCTGGTTATATAGATAATGCTGATAAAGCACTCAACAATATTGGAGAAACGCTTAAAGTCCTCATTGCTGAAGAACGGGAATTGCTATCATTAGCATCCGAAACAAAAGATGAAGTGACAGTTGCCATGATAAGCGACTTACTCAAAGGCCAAGAGAAGATGATATGGATGTTAAGTGCTTACGCTTCGTAAAAGCCCATCTATTTTTTAGATAAACAAATCTGCAGAAAAAACGGATGTTTTTTCTGCAGATTTGTTTTAAAAGAAGAATATAGATTAATCAGTGTAAACAAAATTAATAAAACCCAAAATAGAAAATTCGAATAGCCCGATTCTATTAAATAATGTTTATACACAACATTTTATGCTCAAAAAGTATGTTTAATAACAGATTATACATTATATTTGCACTGTGTTTTTCATGGTATTAGATTTAAGGTTAATGAAGATTGGTTGTCGTGAGACAACCTTTTTTTGTTTATATACTTCTCCATATTCATTCAATATTTACCGCCAAATAATCAATTCATGATTTCATTCTCTTGAGAGCCCATATCTTCTTATTTCAAAATTCTTTCCTCAAAATATGTACAAGTACTTTAAATATTGTATATTTGTAAAATACATTTATAACAAAATTCATAAGGATGACTAAAGAGAAAATTAAAGCAGTAAGAATGCTGGCTATATGTTGCGTTCTTACGTTTCTTTGTTCAGAACTACATGCCCAGTTCAAAACCAAAGAAGCACCGATTATGACAAAATGGGCAAAAGATGTTCATATCGAAAAACCTCATCCGGAGTATCCTCGTCCACAAATGACTCGTAACGAATGGATGAACCTCAACGGAGTATGGGAATTTCAACGTTCTGCCGATTTAAACGAAAAGCCCCCTTTCGGTAAAAAACTCACAGAAAATATTTTAGTACCTTTCCCCGTCGAAAGCGCCCTTTCCGGAATCATGGAACAACTGGACAAATTCTGGTACAGACGTACATTTGAAATTCCATCCAAATGGAAAGGGAAAAAAATTCTGATTCATTTCGGTGCAGTCGATTATGAGGCAGAAGTATTTATCAACGAAAAGAAAATAGGGCTGCACAAAGGGGGATATCTACCTTTCAGTTTCGATATAACAGATGCCGTAACGAACGGAAAGAATGAACTCATAGTCCGTGTCTATGACCCGACGGATAAAGGGGGACAACCACGAGGGAAACAAGACAGTATTCAAAAAGGGATCATGTACACACCGACAAGCGGAATATGGCAAACCGTATGGCTTGAACCGGTCTCAGAAACTCATATCGAAGATATCAAAATCGTCCCCGATATAGATAAAAAAGAGGTCGAAGTTACCGTCTTGTCAAATACAAAAAATGCCAAAGTGCTTGTCGAACTCAAGTCCGGAAAATTTCAAGGGAAAACCAATAGTCCTATAAAGATCAAAATTCCGAATCCGAAATTTTGGTCTCCTCAAAATCCCTATCTATATGATATCAATGTATCGATATTAGGAAATGACGGCAAACCGACGGATAAGGTCAATAGCTATTTCGGTATGCGAAAAATCTCCGTAGGAGAAATAAACGGGGTAAAGCGTCTATTCGTAAATAGTGAGCCTGTTTTTATGAACGGTCCTCTCGATCAAGGATTCTGGCCCGACGGTATTTATACCGCACCCACAGACGAAGCCCTTCGCTTCGACATAGAAGAAACGATTAAAATGGGATTCAATTTCACCCGCAAACACATCAAAGTAGAACCCGCCCGCTGGTACTACTGGTGCGACAAACTCGGACTGATGGTATGGCAAGACGCCCCCTCCTGCAATTCATATAGAGGCAGTCACAAAGATGAGCCCACTCCGGAAATCGACAAAAAGGCTTTTGAAACCGAACTTACAGGAATGATAGACTTCCTCAAAAATTCTCCATCTGTTATTATGTGGGTAATATTTAACGAAGGACAAGGACAATTCGATACCGAACGACTTGTACAGGTCGTCAAAAAACAAGATCCTACCCGATTGGTCAATGATGCAAGCGGAGGAAAATGGTCTTTTTCAGGAGATATATTGGATACACACAGTTACCCTGCCCCTTCTTACCCTAAACCTAAAGTCGAGGATCAAGAAAAGGCTAAAGGAAAAGTACTCGTTTGCGGTGAATTCGGCGGTATAGGAATGAAAGTCCCGGGGCACATGTGGTTCGAAGGTAAAGGTAGCGGATATGCTAACGTAGATACATCGGAAGATCTTCTTTTCAAATACGCCGAACTTTATAACATGATTGTCAAAATGCGAGAAAAAAACGGTCTTGCTGCCGTAGTTTATACAGAACTTACCGATATAATGACCGAAATCAACGGATTATTCACGTATGACAGAATTGCTAAAGTCGATGCTTCTAAAATCGCGAAAATAAATACATTCCGGTTTAAAATGCCGAATTTTAAAGAAATAGTCCCGACATCGGAAAAAGAAGCCCAAATCTGGAAATATAAATACGGTCCGAGAAAAGGAGCTTGGAACAAAGAAAATTTCGATGATTCAGATTGGAAAGAAGGCCCGGGAGCATTCGGAAACGCCGCCGGAAAAAAGGGGAATACACCTTGGCCTGTCGCAGACGGCAAAATAAAAGATAATAAGGGCAGAACCATTACGGAAATTTGCATGCGTCGTAAATTTATCATGCCCAAACTTTCTCAAGACGAAATATCCCGTCTTATGCTCAGAGCTATGCATGATGAAAATTTCGATGTATTTATCAACGGTATTCTTGCTTGTAATGCCGGAAGAGCAAACTCCGACTATGAATATTTTCCGATCAAGCCTGAGGCTTTAAAAGCTTTGAGAATCGGTAAAGAGAATCTTATTACCGTATATTGTAAAGATACCGGAGGCGGACGTTTTATCGATGTAGGTATATCTTTACGGGATAAGATGGAATAAGCAACAAAAAAACAGTCAAAATTATATGTTGCATAAAATCACATTGTGACAATAAAAAAACCGGTCGCATTTTGTCATTTGCAATGCAACCGGTTTCTAAAAACATAAACCATAGATAAGACAACCTATTTCAACAGTATTTCTTCTATCTTCTTTTTCAGTTCATGTTTCGGAATTACTCCCGAAGTCATATAGGGGTCACCCTTTAAAGGTGAGAACAATAAAGTCGGGACAGTTCGAATACCAAAAATTTCGGATAACTTTTCTTCTTTATCTACATCTATCTTATAAATATAGATCCGATCCTTATATTCCTCAGCCAATTCTTCAAGAATAGGACTCAAAGCCTTGCACGGACCGCACCATGTAGCAAAAAAATCTATTAACGCAGGTTTATCACCTTTATATTTCCATTGCGAGGAAATAGTCTCAATATTCACTACCTTTTCTGAGAATTCTTTCTCACTCAGATGAATTACCGACATAATTATACCTTTCTTTTAATTTATTTACCTAACTTACTTTCAACACTCTCTTTCGAAAG
>NZ_CEWDCG010000233.1:0-4145 GCF_982436375.1 Coprobacter sp.
GAATTAAAAATAGTCATTCATATAGCATTCTCTTTATCTTATCTCTATACCATAATGCCGTCCGGGCATCGTTCAGCCAATTATATTGACCGATTGGATATGATCCTCTCATCTGCTCCATTTCATTAACTGTCAACGTTATTCTTTCCAATGCTGAAAGAATATCCTCTTTCAACATTTCAGGATATGACTTTTTATCTCCCGTATATATTCTTATTCCATAATACGCCGTACACACAGCTTCATGCAAAGAAGCGGTAAGATAGGTACGATAAAAAAGCTGTTGCAATTCGTTATATGCAACAGAATCTAATACAGGTTTCGTTTTTTCTATTTCTGACAATGCTTCGGCAGCAAGCCTGACTCCATATCGCTTTTCCGTTACTATATATCGGTAATATAAACTGTCCATCTTCTCACCGACATCCATCCATCGTCTATCAAAAACTTCTTTTACTTCAACAAATGACGGAGAAAACCATGACTTGAATTGTACCGGAGCTATGTGATTTACAATATCTTTCCAATAATGGAAGGTTCTATTTACATCATGTTCTACCCGAACGACCGGAGGATCTATCCATCGACCCGACACATGCCGACTATAGCCCCATTTATTATTTTCATAGTTCAACGAAGAGTGATCTGTAAGATTTGTGCCTAATGTATAGAAAACAGACGTCACTATATCGAATGCTTTCTGAAAAGCTTTTTTTACCGGCAATAAAACAGCTTTGCCATATTCCGACTCTATAAATTCGTTATATACCCGATCTACAGAAATTTTCGGATCTTTCGTCATTCGTTTCAAGGCGTACAATTGGATAGCATTAGCAGTGTTTACAATACTCGTATTCCCATATCGATCGGTACGGGCTACATATCCGGTTACATTAGGACAATGTATATAGCTATTCCATCTTTTCATTACATGTTCAGGCCAAGTATTCGCCACCACTCCCTGTCCGCTGTATTCATTGCCTAAATCAAATTCTACAATGACAGGACGATCCATCTTCTGTATATAATAATTATCCGGATGAGTCAGAAAAAAATCATGAGGTGTCTCTTTCATCATCAAAATCACCTCATCATATTTCAGATACTCGATACAACCCGTTGTGCCTTTATATTCCTCTTCAGAATAAGCAAATGTACGGATATACAATTTCTTTTTTCTTTCACCGATAAGTACATCTGAAATGGCATTCACCACTGCTGCCAACTTCTCTTCCGAAGATTTCATTTTCTTAGAGAACTGCCTCTCCGCATAAGCTCCGGTTTCGATAAAAGTCAGGACAAGCCCGTCTGCCTCTGAAACCCGATCGAGCATCTGACGATAATCGTCTTTCAACCATTCCCAAAATTCAGGATTATCCAAGTCTATCGTTCCTCCGGGACCGGTTCTGAAACGTTCAGGATAATAATCTATATTATACAAACTATGATCCCATAGCAAAACTTCGTTTATTCCCTCCGAATGAGCCAAATTTACAAGCTCATTGACTTGTGCGCACACTTTTTCATTCTTTATTTCTCTCAAATCATGGATAATCTCATGAGATAGCTGAAGCTGATTTATGTCATACTCTTTCGCTGCTTTTATCGTCTGAATAGCAGCATTCATATCATCTGATAAAATAATCCATCCCCGAACATCTTTATTATTAAACTGATCCGGAAGAGTTTTTCCTAAGGTCACACAGACAGGACACAATAAAAAAAGGACAAACAATACAAAACTGAAATTTTTCATGAAACTTATTTTTTTTCATTATTATCGGCGATAGACTTTCATTAGCTTTTCTTCATAAGGTATAGGATAGGCCGTTATCCAAACTTCCGGTTTCAAATTCAATTTATCAGATTCATAACCCAACACAAAAACTTCTATCTGCTTTCCTTCCATACTTTTATCTAAAGGGAAAAAATAAGTATAATCAGAATCAGACAAGACTGTTGCATTTTCCCACGGATTGGCAGGATAAGACACGGCCCTTGATGCAGCACCTATATATCGACCATCAACTTTTAAAGTTGCATACGCTCCTTCGATCCCATGTCTGCCATTGATCGCAACACAAAGATAGCTGCCCTTAGGCACTTGTCGCAAACTAAAATTACCATTCCATGCCCCCGCACATTTCACGGCATCAGCAAACAGATTACTGGCTCTGAAATTTTCCGAATTCAGTTTTTTCCCACCTGCATATACTTCGACTTCGGCAATAGCTTCAGGAAACGGATTCAATTTCAGATAACGCATTTCTTTTCCGATCTTCAGATTCATCGTCGTATCTGCCAAAAATAAAATAGATTCCCATGTTTTCAAATCGGAAGAGATTCTGGCAAAATTACCCTCTGCCATCATCAATGGTTGCAACATATATTCATTATTCACTTTTATACGGATACTATCCACAAACAATGAATGTCCAAGATCTAATCGAAAGCAACCGCCCTTTATCCGACGACCTCCTTTAATTTTAGATACCCCGAAAAGCGTATTCATACGTCCATCGAACAAATTTTTATCCCAAACACCACGATTGATAAATGCAGGTTGAGTAAAAAAGGCTTCACGTGCAGCCTTTACTTGCGCAATTTTCGTATTACCAGACCGATACAAAGATCGCACTTCCAAAGCATTATTATCTGCCGCAAAAACCGTTGCTTCATATAAAGCAGCAACATCCCGAGGAATAAAACCGGGAAATAGTTCTACAAGTTTTCTATGATAAAATTCGGTATATTTCTCACCGGGAAACGAAATCTTAACACCATTTTTCCGAGTCACGGATTTTGTCACATCCTTTCCCGAAATCTCGACTTTCTCTATATCGGAAACACCCGTTAAACGGATATTCACCTCTGTTCCCGGGAATCCCAATAATCTCATCTCTACAGGCTTCCCCGGAACATCTTTTATAATCTCAAAATCAACACCCTCTACTCCGATTTCTTCTATACACTTATCCGATGAGACCGATAAAAGTAAAGAACGGAACGGTAAAACTATCACTTCGACAGACTGACCATACGAATATATACCCGATATTCGCTCCACAGGATGGTACATCCTACATACTACCCTCTTTCCTTTTTTCAATCCGATCTCTTCATCTAATCTGACAGTAATCGTTCGAGGCAACCAACTCAAATTTCTTAAAGTAACTACTCTCACTGAATCATTACCTCGCGATACGGCATATTCTCCATAACTTTCCGGCAACTTCGTTCCACTGATTAAGCATTCAGCGAATCTCTTATGCAGGTTAAAGATTCTTGCCAACTTGGGATATTCTTCATCGGATAACAACCACGGATTTCCATAAATCTGAGGAGACAGAATCAGCGCTCTGTTGAAAGCCTGCAACACTAACTCATCTTCCCAATAGTCCAAACAAGAAGACAAACACACACCATGATCTTCGGTAAGTCTCCTCAAATCCGGAGCATGTCCCCGACTCATAGCTCCTACTCGATTGTGAGTAGCCGCTACGGTATTGCTCGAATTAACATCGATATAACTTTCTCTTCCCTCCCACAAAAATGTAGTTGCATACTCTTCGGCTTTTTTGAGTCCCAAACGATGATTCAGCAAAATCAAATCAGGAGAATATTCTCTGCACTGCTTCATCATTTCTATAAACATACTTTCCTTATCTTCTCTCAAAGGTCCGCAAACCGCATCAAATTTAAACAAAGCCCAATGATAATCACGGCATAGAGATACCAACATATCTTTTCTCCGTTGAGCACTCTTCTGTGTATTCCCAAAACCGTCCGGTCCTCCCCACATTCCCAAGCGCATACCATTTTTCCGAGCTTTTCTATATACGGTATCTAATCCGTCAGGAAATTTCTGTTTGAAACGTATCGACTCCATATCTCCGTAAAAATTTTTTCCATCGATCAAACCTGCATCGAAAGCATAAATGTCCAGCTCCATCCCGTATTCGTTCCGAAGCCATTCAAAGAAATCCATATTTATAAGAGTCTGTTTTTCCGAAGGGCCTTCATTCGTATTGTTAATCCATGAGAAATACTCCGAACGAGACAAACTTTTTTCATCAGCTCCGCGATTGACAACCTCTTGAGAAAACAAGTGACTACAAACAAATAATACGCATAATATACATGTG
>NZ_CEWDCG010000234.1:0-4105 GCF_982436375.1 Coprobacter sp.
TGTAACCTTTGTCCTGCTGAACCTTTAAAATTATATACAAAATGAATATTTCGTATAATTGGCTGAAAGATTATTTGAATATCTCGCAGACTCCGGAAGAAGTTGCAGCTGCCCTTACCTCGATAGGTCTCGAAACGGGTGGAGTAGAAGAGGTACAAACGATAAAAGGCGGATTGGAAGGTCTGGTAATCGGTAAAGTGTTGACTTGTATAGATCATCCTAACTCTGATCATCTCCACATAACGACTGTCGATTTGGGTAACGGCGAACCTGTGCAGATTGTTTGCGGAGCTCCTAATGTTGCGGCAGGTCAGCATGTCGTTGTTGCAACTCTCGGTACTGTACTTTATTCAGGAGACGAAACATTCACGATTAAGAAATCAAAAATACGCGGAGAAGAATCTTTCGGGATGATTTGTGCCGAAGATGAGATAGGAATCGGTGATAGTCATGACGGGATTATCGTATTGCCCGATACGGTTGCTCCTGGTACATTGGCTAAAGATTATTATAATGTAAAAAGTGATTATGTATTGGAGGTAGATATAACTCCGAATCGTGTCGATGCCGCTTCACATTATGGTGTAGCTCGTGATTTGGCGGCTTATTTAAAACAAAACGGGTATGATGCCGTCTTAAGACGTCCTTCCGTAGAGGCATTTGCTGTCGATGATAAAGAGGGAAAAGCTATATCGGTATCGGTCGAAAATACCGAGGCTTGTCCTCGTTATTGCGGGATTACAATACGGGATGTAAAAGTGACAGAGAGTCCCGAATGGCTGCAGCAACGATTATTGGCGATAGGTTTGCGGCCTATCAATAATGTTGTAGATATTACCAACTTTCTATTGCATGAAACCGGGCAACCTTTGCATTGTTTCGATTTGAATCATATCGAGGGAGGAAAGGTTATTGTAAAAACACTTCCGGAGGGGACTAAGTTTGTAACCCTGGATGGTGTCGAACGTTCTTTGTCGGATCGAGATCTGATGATTTGTAATGAAAAAGAAGGAATGTGTATTGCCGGGGTGTTCGGCGGCCTGAAATCGGGTGTAACCGAACAAACAACGGATGTATTCCTCGAATCGGCATATTTCAGTCCGATGTGGGTGCGTAAGACGGCACGTCGTCACGGGCTTAATACCGACTCTTCATTCCGTTTTGAAAGAGGTGCTGATCCTAATAATTTGATCTATGTACTTAAACGTGCGGCATTATTGGTGAAAGAGTTGGCCGGAGGAAAAATAACGGGAGAAATCGTAGATGTGTATCCGAACAAAATCGATAATTTCAGGGTAGAACTCAGCTATGACCGTTTGAACAGTCTTGTCGGTAAGGTAATTCCTCAGGATATGGTAAAAAGTATTCTTTCCAGTCTTGAAATTGAAATCTTAGATGAAAAAGATGGAGTTCTGACATTGAGTGTACCTACTTATCGAGTAGATGTTCAAAGAGATGTCGATGTTATAGAGGATATTCTCCGTATTTATGGATATAATAATGTCGAATTTACAGATTCTGTACATTCTAATCTTTCATACAAAACAATGACGGATGAGAATCAT
Organism: Coprobacter sp.; assembly: GCF_982436375.1. NCBI lineage: Bacteria > Pseudomonadati > Bacteroidota > Bacteroidia > Bacteroidales > Barnesiellaceae > Coprobacter > Coprobacter sp. Next base: position 1,566 of record NZ_CEWDCG010000234.1, read on the forward strand.
CGGCTGTATAATTTGATTGCAGAACAGTTGACCGGATGCGGATTCAACGAGATCATGAATAATTCTTTGACAAAAAGTGCCTATTATACCTCTTTGACGACTTATCCTGAAAAGAACTGTGTTCCGCTTCTTAATCCGCTGAGTAATGATCTCAATGTTATGAGACAAACTTTACTTTTCGGAGGGTTGGAGAGTTTAGCTTATAATATCAACCGTCGCCGGCCGGATTTGAAATTCTACGAATTCGGGAATTGTTATAATTATGATGCAGATGCCGATACGTCTAAAAATGTACTGGCATCTTATTCGGAAGCACAGCATCTCGGTTTGTGGATTACAGGTAATCGTGTATCGGGAAGTTGGGCACATCCGGATGAAAAATCTTCGGTATTCGAGCTGAAAGGGTATGTCGAGAATATCTTTGCTCGTTTGGGTGTGGATATGAAGAAATTACAATTTTCTCAGATTTCAGACGATATATTTGATGTTGCATTGGTTTATACGATGCGGAACGGTGGAAAAATTCTTGCGAAGTTCGGATTAGTCTCGAAAAAAATATTGAAATCGTTCGATATTGAAACTGGGGTATCTTATGCTGAAATGAATTGGACTCTTCTTGTAAAAGAAGCCGTAAAAAATAAAGTCACGTTTAGTGAAATTTCTAAATTTCCTCCTGTGAAACGAGATTTAGCATTATTGGTTGATACATCCGTACAGTTTGCCGAAATAGAGAAAGTCGCTTATGACACTGAACGTAGGCTGTTGAAAGATGTGTACCTATTCGATGTTTATGAAGGAAAGAATCTGGAATCGGGGAAAAAGTCTTATGCTGTTTCTTTTATTTTGCAGGATGAAACCAAGACATTGAATGATAAGCAAATCGAATCGATAATGAACCGGATTATTGCTAATTTGCAACAGAAGCTTAATGCGAAACTCAGATAATTTATTATATAAGAAATACAAGAATAGAATACAATGGGAAGAGCGTTTGAATATCGTAAAGCCAGAAAGTTAAAGCGCTGGGGAAACATGGCGCGTACATTTACAAAATTAGGTAAAGAAATTTCGATTGCCGTGAAGGCCAGCGGTCCTGATCCCGATGCTAATCCGCGTTTGCGTGTTCTTATGCAGAATGCTAAGGCTGCCAATATGCCGAAAGAAAATGTGGAGCGTGCAATTAAAAAGGCGACATCAAAAGATGAGGGCGATTATAAAGAAATCGTTTATGAAGGATACGGACCTTTCGGTATCGCTATTGTAGTAGAGACTGCGACAGATAATCCTACCCGTACCGTTGCCAATGTACGCAGTTATTTTAATAAATTCGGCGGATCGTTAGGAACCAGCGGTAGTTTATCTTTCCTTTTCGATCATAAGAGCGTGTTTAAGATTAAGGCTAAAGAAGGAGTGTCCCTTGAGGATCTTGAACTTGAACTTATCGACTATGGTGTAGATGAACTTGAAGCTGACGGGGAAGAGATTGTATTATACGGAGAGTTCGAATCTTTCAGTAACATTCAGAAATATCTTGAAGAAAATGGATTCGAGATAGAAAGTGCTGAGTTTGAACGTATTCCGAATGATACTAAAGAAGTGACGGAAGAGCAGCGTGCTTCAATTGAAAAACTTCTTGAAAAATTTGAGGATGATGAAGACGTTCAGAATGTTTTCCATAATATGAAAGAAGCTGACGATGAGGAATAACACCCTTTAGGTTTAAGATATAAAAAGAGGTCTTTTAAGGCCTCTTTTTATGTTCTTGATAGGTGGCTCTTAGAATTCGAAGCCGAGTTTTATAGATATTCCGTTGATTGCCATATTATCTTTATAATTTTTGATGTTCTTCGGTCTGTCGTTGATTTTCGCTTTTTGCATATTATATCCTATTGTTAAATTCATACCGAATCGAGGAGAGCTGGAAAGAGCTACTCCGATATGAGGGTTTATATAACAGCCTTTGCCGTCATAAACCGAGTATCCAGCTTTCAGTCCTAAAAACGGAGATATATTCTTGTTGAGAAAATACGTTTTAATATCAGCAAAAACAGGAATAAAAAAAGTTTCCCAATTCATGTGGTATTCTATTCCGATACCAGCTCCGAAGAAAAAATATGGGTTAAACTGATATCCGTGAGTTGTTGATACGGCAATTGCCCCGTCTCCTCTATTTCCGATCCCTATTACTCCTCCGAAATCTATGAATCCTTTGTAACCTGTTTTGTCATAAGTCGGATTGTTGTTGTACTGTTTGAGACGAAATTTTTTTTGAAAGATTTCATCTTCGGGCGATATAATTTTTTCTATTTCATGTATAGAATAGACAAGTATGCTGCCGTTCGATGTTTTTACTTTTATAGATGTATTGGGTATTTCTTCGATGATGATTCCCTTTACTTTGTCTCCGTTTTTCAGATATACAATTTCTTGATTGTTTTGGGCGAATGCGAGTAATGTGTTGCATAAGACCACGCAGATAATGAATACTATTTTTTTCATATTGTAAATTATATTTTCTGGAATAATAGCCATTAAAACGA
>NZ_CEWDCG010000235.1:0-4090 GCF_982436375.1 Coprobacter sp.
GTAATGAACAGGATGTCTCAGTTTTCCTTTTGAAGATGATATCAGGAATCTTTTTAGTTGGAGAATAAGTAACAGAGAGAAATAATGTTACTTTTTTAATTGGTGAATGAGTTCCTGTTGTCGGTCGAATAAATATGTTTTTAATATGAAATTTATCTATAAGATGAGAGGAATAAGTAGAATTTATTGGGGAATACTGATGATATTCCTGTGTCCTTGGAAAACAGATGCTGCATCTTTTTCTGGTTTTCGTCAACCTGAAATGAAAGCTGTGTATAATAAACCGGCTAAAGTATGGGAAAGCGAAGCGCTTCCTATCGGTAACGGATATATGGGGGCTATGATTTTCGGCGATGTTTATCGGGATGTCATTCAAGTTAATGAGCATTCGTTATGGTCCGGTGGTCCGGGAGAGAATCCTGATTATGATGGGGGGCATTTGGGAACACCTGCAGAAAATAGAGCTAATTTGCAGAAAGTCAGGAGAGCTTTACAGCAGAAAATGAATGAATTTTCTAAAAATGATGCTGCTCATTTTAATTCTACCGGAAAGTTGATTACCAAAGATTATGGTAATGAGGAAAAAGACGGAATAAAACCTCTCATCGAAAGTCTTCGCGGAACTAAGAATAATTTTGGTTCGTATCAGACTTTAGGTAATATTGAAATAGCCTATAATTCATTGGTTATTCCGGATGTCATAAGATTTGATAGTGATTGTGATAATATCAATAATTATGATCAGCGGGTGGATAAATTGTTTGACGGAAATCGTGATACGAAATGGTATGCTGATAAAGGGTTTCAACAGAAATTTCCCTGTTATGTTGCTTGGGAGTACGAGACGAAACAGAAAATAAAATCTTATAGTCTTACATCGGGAGATGATGTTCCGGATAGAGATCCCATATCGTGGAATTTTTATGGTTCAAATGATGGTAAAAGATATTTATTGATTGATAAACAGTCTAATATAAGTTTTGAGAGTCGTAAAAAAACTTTGAAGTTTCCGTTAAAAAGAGAAGTGAGTTATAAATTTTTTAAATTAGAGATTACAGGTGTTGCAGCCGGCAATATGACTACACCTCCGCAACTATCGGATATAGAGCTCGAATATGAACAATTAGATGAACCTTTAGAGCCGTATAGTGATTATGTGCGGATGCTTGATATAGATAATGCAGTACATTCGGTAACTTATAAGGAGAACGGAACGACGTTTACCCGTGAATGTTTTATGAGTTATCCGGATAATGTAATGGTAATGCGATTGAAGGCAGATAAAAAGGGTAAAATCTCTCGTACATTTGCGATAACGTCCCTTCAGTCAAAAAAGCAAATATCTGCATCTGGAAATACAATAACGATGACGGGACAACCTGTTTTGCATAAGGAAAACGGATTGAAGTTTGCCCAGCAAGTAAAAGTGTTGAATAAAGGTGGGCATTCTGAAGTTGTTGGTAATAAAAAAATTCGAGTGAAAGATGCTGATGAAGTGATCTTGCTTATGTCTGCAGCAACGAATTATCAGCAGTCTATGGATGAAAAATTCGATTATTTCTCGGATGAAGATCCTCTGACGACCGTAAAACAGACGCTGATGGCGGCAGAGTCGAAAACATACGAAGATTTACTCTCTTCGCATAAAAAGGATTATAAGGCATTGTATGACAGAATGAGTTTGAATTTGGGCAATATAACCGGAATGCCGACTAAGACTACCGATATATTGTTGAAAGATTTTTACAAAGGCAATACTGTTGAAGAAAATCTATATACCGAAATGTTATATTATCAATTCGGACGATATTTGCTGATCGCTTCCTCTCGGGAGAACTCTTTGCCGGCGAATTTACAAGGTGTATGGGGCGAAAGATTGTCCAATCCGTGGAATGCCGATTATCATACCAATATTAACGTACAGATGAATTATTGGCCGGCACAGCAAACCAATTTAAGCCCTTGTCATATACCGTTGATTTCTTATATTAACAGTTTAGTTCCCAGAGGCAAGATAACAGCTCGGCACTATTATTGCAAACCTGATGGCGGTGATGTGCGTGGTTGGGTAACGCATCATGAAAATAATATATGGGGGAATACTGCTCCGGGAACGAGTTACGGGGCATTTCATTTTCCTGCCGGGGCAGCATGGATGTGTCAGGATATATGGGAGTATTATCAATTTAATTGTGACAAGAAATTTTTGGAACAAAACTATAATACGCTTTTAGGCGCAGCACTGTTCTGGGTGGATAACTTGTGGACGGATGAACGGGATGGAATGTTGGTCGCTAATCCGTCTCATTCTCCTGAACATGGCGAATATTCATTAGGCTGTTCTACGGTCCAGGCGATGATTGCCGAAATATTCGATATTGTAATTAAAGCGAGTAAGGATTTGGGAAAAGATACGAAAGAGGTTGCCGAGATAAAGGCGGCGAAAAGTAAATTGGCAGGTCCTCAAATAGGATTAGGCGGACAGTTTATGGAGTGGAAAGACGAAGTAACGAAAGATATAACTGGAGACGGGCAGCACAGACATGTCAATCATCTGTTTTGGTTGCATCCGGGATCGCAGATTGTTGCCGGAAGAAGCGTACAGGAAGATAAGTATGTGGAGGCAATGAAAAAAACTTTGGAAACAAGAGGTGATGGCGGTACGGGCTGGAGTAAAGCATGGAAGATTAATTTCTGGGCTCGTCTGAGAGACGGTAACCGCGCTCATAAATTATTGAAAGAGGCGCTGACCCTTACATATACAGGTAATCCGGCTAATATCGGAGGAGTTTATCAGAATTTGTTCGATACGCATCCGCCTTTCCAGATAGATGGAAATTTTGGAGCAACTTCGGGTATTGCGGAGATGTTGCTTCAAAGTCAAGGCGGTTATATAGAATTGCTTCCTGCCATACCGGATGATTGGGCGAATGGAACATTCGAGGGGTTAAAAGCGAGAGGAAATTTTGAGATCCATGCCGAATGGAAATACGGAGTTCTCGTTACGGCCGAACTAACTTCTAATTCAGGCAAAGAATGCGTTATAAAATATCCTGACGCAAAAAATTTGATAGTTAAGTCGAAAAATGGAGATACTGTAGCAAAAAAAGTCATCGATAATGATAAAATATCATTTATTACAACAGCAGGTGCGGTATATGAAATTTGTAGATAAAAAATAAAATATTAAGAGTCTGTTTAAGTTTTGCGATAAAAATATATATTTGATCTTTTTGAGTTTATTCTTTGATTTGTTTCTTGTTGGAGCTGAAAAAATGTTTTTGAAAATAACATAAAGAATGTCTGTGTAAAATTTAGCTATGAAAGATGGAAAAGAGTGGAGATATTTTTATTAGTCGGCATCTTCACTCTTTTTTAGATTTAATGATTGATTATATGTATAAATATTTGATCTGTGTTTTTATATTCTTTTTAGGAAATGCAAAAATGTATGCACAGCGTGTAGCTTGTATAGGAGCGAGTATTACTTATGGCGCTACGATACCGGAAAGAGAGAAGTATGCTTATCCGGCTCAGTTGGGGGCATTGCTTGGTGTAGGGTATGAAGTGTTCAATTACGGGGTAAGCGGTTGCACGATGTTGAAAAAAGGCAATCTGTCTTATTGGAATACAAAGGAGTATCTGCAAGCATTATCTTGTAGTCCGGATGTTGTGTTTATCGATTTGGGAGGAAATGACAGTAAATTGATTAATCGGAAGTATCTGAATGAGTTTGAGGCTGATTGCAGAGCCATGATACGTTCTTTTAGGAATCTGCCTTCGAATCCACGAGTTATATTGTTGACGCCTATTGTTTCGTTCGTGACCGATACAACCGGGATATGGAATACGGTTATTGCAAGGGATATTGTTCCTATGACTAAAAAAGCAGCGAGTAAAGAGGGAGTAGAAATTATTGATATGCATCCTTTATTGGAAGATCGTCCCGATTTATTGAAAGATAAAATACATCCCAATGCTGAGGGTGCGAAAATGATGGCGAATAAAATGTATGATTTATTAATGCAGGAGAAAGAAAAATAATTTGAGTTCTCTATACCGGAAGAAAATAATCACATGAAAAAAAGTA
>NZ_CEWDCG010000236.1:0-4058 GCF_982436375.1 Coprobacter sp.
GAATAAAGTATTTAATACATCTTTGCTTACCGAAAGAAAAGCTAAAGAAAAAATACGATTAATAAAAAATCGGAAACACCTGTAAGTAGATTTACTTACAGGTGTTTCCGAAACAAATATAACCACAATTATTAGTAATTCCATTGACAAGCGATCATACGCAGATTGTTATCCCCTATCGTACGCAAATCTATGAGTTGGTTAAATCGGCAATTAATATATACCAAATTCGGGCAAAATGAAACATCCAGCATGGTCAACTGATTTTGATTACATAATACCCGTTGTAACAGATAGCGATTGCTTAAATCAAGTGTTGTCAAATCATTATAAGAACAATCGACAAAAGTAAGTTTGTCCGTTCCGTTAAGATTTAACCGGGTAAGGTTATTATATGAACAAACCAAATCAGTAAGAGCATCACAATTCAGAACATCAAGTGTTACCATATTGTTATCACTACAAAATAGAGTAAAAAGATTCGGTTGTTTTGACATAATCATTGTACGGATATTATTATCATCCATATTCAAGTTTTGCAAATTAACTGTCCCGAACAGATTTAAATTCGTCAAGCGATTATATCCGCAATAGAGATTTTTCAAATTAGCACAACTATCAACATTAAGAGATTCTAAGTGACACCCTTGAACATTAAGGGATTCTAAAGCAGATGAACCCTGAATATTGAATTCAACAAAAAGATTATTAGAACAATTTAAATTTTTCAATTGCGGAGATGTAGAAAGGTCGATTTCTGTGAGACGATTTTTATAACAATCAAGCTTGACCAACGCAATACAACCGGTTAAATCAAGTTCTGACAATTTATTACGGCTGACATTCATATCTGTAAGAGCTGAACAGTTCGTAGCATCGACTACCGTAATCTTATTTCGAGAAAGGTTCACTTTCTGCATAGCTGAAAAACCATTCAAATTTATGTCTCCCGCTAAATCTTTATCTTGCCAATCTATAGAAACCACTCTACCGTTATTCCAAGTAACACCTTTCCATGCTGCCGGAGTATTAATACTTACGATTTCCAACCGATCGGCATTGGAATCTCCTTTAGCAGATTTCTGCTGCAAAAAACTTTGCAGTTGTTTCACTTCATTTTTGTTATACTTCTGAGCAAATAGCACTGTGCTTCCCAGGACTAGTGCCACAATTAATAAAACTCGCTTCATAACTTCTTTTATTTTATTAGACTTATTGTCGGTTAATATCCTCTTCCCGATATTAACTTTACACTCATTAAAACAATATAGTCGAAAAAAAGTTTTGAAGAACGAATTTTACAAAAAAATGAATAGAGGAAAGACTACTTTTCATTCAGTCTTATTCCATTCTCAAGAATCAGAATCAATCTTTGCTTGTATAATGCACCTATCGCTTTTTTGAAATTTTTCTTGCTACAAGAAAAGTGCTCGGCAATCTGCTCGGCAGAAGATTTATCGGAAAGAGGTATGTAACCTTCATTTTCGTGTAAAGATCGAAGAATTTCAGAAGATAACGTATCTATCTTTTCATATCCTACCGGTTGCAAAACGACATCGATTTTTTCATCTTCACGGATATGTTTTATATATCCTTTTATATGATCTCCCTTTTCTATATTGCAAAATATCTCATTGTAATAAACCATACCCCAATGCGCATTATTGATAATAACCTTATATCCTATTTCGGTTTCCTGTACTACCAATAAATCAACTTCCTGATTTATTTTATAATCGATCGGAAGATTATTCAAAAATTTATTCAGTTTAGCTGAAGCAACGATACGCCCACTTTCGTGGTCAAGATAAGCATAAACAATATAATAATATCCCTGTTTCATATCGACTCGTTGTTCACGGAAAGGAACTAACAAATCTTTCGTCAATCCCCAATCTAAAAATGCACCGACCCTATTCGTCGATTTCACTTTTAAATATGCAAATTCACCAACTTGAATATAAGGTTTTTCGGTAGTAGCAATAATTCGATCTTCTGAATCAAAATAGATAAAAACATCTATTATATCTCCTATACGACAATTTTCAGGAATATATCGAGCAGGAAGTAATATCTCGCCTTTATCTTCTCCATCTAAATACACCCCGAAATCTACTGTTTTTATAACCTTTAAGGCATTATACCTTCCTACTTTTACCATAATTTGTTTCTTTTGGAACAAAAGTAAATAAACTTCAGATATTATAAAAGCTCCTTCATAGGAATATGGAGAATATATTTTTATGAAGTTTTTCAGAATCATCAAATTTTTCTAAAATCACGCCGTACAATATGATCTTTCAGCATTTATTTTTACTTTTGTATATAAACCTTAAATATTAGTAAGATGAAGAATGTACAATACTTATTCATCATAGTTTTATACTATGTTGCAATGACAGGTAAAGCTCAAAATAATAGATTTACACCTCCTATTATGGGATGGAGTTCTTGGAATACTTATCGTATAAACATCAATGAACAACTTATAAAAAAACAAACTGATGCAATTATTGATAGAGGTCTGAAAACCGTTGGATATCGATATATAAATATCGATGACGGTTTTTTCGGATGGCGTGATGAATCGGGAATACTTCATACTCATCCCAAGCGTTTTCCCAACGGATTGGAAAACATCGTTAAATATATACATGACAAAGGTCTAAAAGCTGGCATTTATTCTGATGCAGGAAGTAATACTTGCGGTTCGATTTGGGACAACGATCCAAATGGAATAGGAGTCGGGCTATATGGGCACGAGAAACAAGATGCAGACCTCTTTTTTAACAAATGGGGGTTTGATTTTATCAAAATAGACTATTGTGGTGCCGGACAGGAATTAGCATTAGATGAACAAAAGAGATATACCGAAATTTATCGGGCATTTAAAGATGTTTGCAATCATAAAGTATCATTGAACATCTGCCGTTGGGCTTTTCCCGGAACGTGGGCTGAAGATATCGCAACTTCATGGAGGATAAGTGCCGATATTACTCCAAAGTGGGCATCTATCAAACGTATAATAAATAAAAACCTTTATTTATCTGCCTATGCCCGAAATGGACATTATAATGATATGGACATACTGGAAATAGGCAGAGGTCTGAAACCGGAGGAAGAAGAAGTCCATTTCGGTATGTGGTGTATCATGAGTTCACCCTTACTTATCGGCTGCGATTTAACTACCATTCCGGATAAATCTTTAGAATTACTGAAAAACAAAGAACTAATAGCTATCAATCAAGATTCTTTAGGTCTTCAAGCTTATGTAGTTCAACACGAAAAAAATGGATATGTATTAGTCAAAGATATTGAACAGAAACGAGGTAAAGCCAGAGCTATGGCTTTATATAATCCATCAGACTCGATTTGTTCGTTTTCTGTACCCACTGCATGTTTGGAGTTAGGTGGAACAATAAAAGTCCGAGATTTAATAAAACATAAGACTATTGATACAAATAAAGAATATTTAGAATATGAGTTACCTCCTCATAGTGCAAAATTTTTTCGTTTAGAGGCGGAAAAGCGCCTGGAGTCATCGCTTTACGAAGCTGAATGGGCTTATCTTCCATGTTATGATGATCTGGGTACTCGTTCTAAAAGTGTCCGCTATGCTCCATGCGAAAAGGCATCCGGAAAAATGATCGTCAGCTTTATTGGCGGGAGCTCTGAAAATTATGCTGAATGGGATAATGTTTACAGTAAAAAAGGGGGTGCATATGAAATGAAGATTTTTTATTTGCCTGAAAAGAACCGCAAATTAGAAGTCAATATAAACGGAAAGTCTTATTTCTTTAAAAATTTAGAAACCGATGGCTCAAAGGGAATTATGACTATTACACTTTCTGTACAATTAAATCGTGGAGAAAATACAATTCGCATAGGCAGTCCCTATTGCTGGGCTCCAGATATAGATTGTTTTACATTAAAAAAAAAACGATAATTCACCGCTCCAGATTATAGCAAATGAAAGAATAACTTACCTTTGTAATCACAAAAATTCTCAATATGATATTTTATTTTTCGGGAACGGGAAATTCTGAATGGGTTGCAAA
>NZ_CEWDCG010000237.1:0-4055 GCF_982436375.1 Coprobacter sp.
GCCATCATCTTCATATGCCATCTTATTTTTTAGGGACATTTACTGAATATCCCGATTTAAAGGAACTGCAAACAGTACTTATCTAAGAGCCTGTCTAAATTTTCCGATAAAAAAATATTATCAGGTCATTTTTGCGCTTTCTTCCGGTCTGTTTTCCCGTTTTCCCTCGTCAAATAGCCCGCTATCATCCTGAAAACAGAAAAATATCCTCGAAAGAAACTCTCAAATCTGACCCGAGCAAAATTTACGACAGGCTCTAAAAGTGAAAACTCAAAGAACCTTGCCCAAAATTTTCATAATGCATCAAGGCTTTTTTACTCCTTTATATATCAACACCCCTAATACTAAAATACCCAAAGCTATAAAACCCCAAGAAAGCTCTTTACTATATTCTGCTACTTTACTCATTAACTGATCTTGAGGAACGACCGATTCGAGATAATATCCTATCACAGCTAATATGATATTCCAAAGACCTGCCCCTAATGTCGTATAAAGCAAGAATGTAGCCAACTTCATACGTGCAAGCCCGGCAGGTATAGAAATCAACTGTCTGACTGCAGGAACTAAACGTCCTACAAAAGTCGATATACGACCGTTATCATCAAAAAATTTTTCGGCTTTCATAACGGATGCCTCATCGATCAAACACATATGTCCGATACGGCTCGACGCAAATTTATATATTAAAGGGCGTCCTATCCACATCGCTAAATAATAATTCACTAAAGCTCCGATATTTGCTCCTAATGTCGCAAACAAAACCACCAGATAAATATTCAGTTCACCGGCAGCCGCCTTGTATGCAGCAGGTGGAACTACAATCTCCGAAGGAAAAGGGATAAACGAACTTTCTATAGCCATTAATAAAGTAATAGTCCAATAATTCAAATGGTCAAGACACCACTGTATAAAAGCCAATGACTCCATATATTATCTTTTAATTATTTTGCAAAGATAACCAGCGAATTAGCCATTCATGTTTCATTCATAATGCATTTATATTACATTTTTATTACAAAAACACACATTACCTATTACGGTTAGCTGCATACAACCCATCTATAATGCCATCAGCCAGTCCGATCACAGGCACATAAATGTATTCAGAATGGAGAATTTCTGCTATCGTCAGAAATATTTCGGATGCCGGAACAATAACATCTGCCCGATCGGGTTTCAAATTAAATACTTGCATACGTTCTTCGAACGAAAGCAACTTAAGTTTCTCATAAAGAGACTTCAATACTGTAACCGATATGCGTTGGCGTTTCTTATCGATTTTCTCTGCCAAACGATACAACTTATTAATATTCCCTCCCGAACCGATAATATTAGTTCCGAGATAGTTTTCCGACAATGTTTTCATATCGGCTTCAAGACGTTTCCACTCTCCAAAATCTACCGCATCATTCAACATGCGTACCGTTCCTATATTATAAGATTTGGAACAGACCAACTCACCCTTTACCAATAAATTGACCTCTGTACTTCCACCGCCGACATCCACATACATATAATTCCCATGCCGGTCTTCCATACACTCTATATGGTTATTATAGACCATACGAGCTTCTTCCTGTCCCGTAATAATCTCAATTTTAATTCCGGTTTTTTTCTCTATCATTTTAATAATATCTTTCCCGTTGACAGCATCCCGCATTGCAGAAGTTGCGCAGGCTCGATAGTCTGCGACATCATATATCTTCATTAAATGGCGATACGATTTCATCAACCGAATCATATTCTTTTCTTTCTTTTCAGAGATACGTCCTTTAGAAAAGACATCGAATCCTAAACGAAGAGGTACACGAAGCAACAATACTTTTGAGAATTTTTTTTCAGAATTTTCGTTTATATGCTTAATAAGCAATCGCACCGCATTAGAACCTATATCGATAGCAGCATAATTCATTTCAGACCGCTTATTTTTACTCCTATTTTCTTTATTCATTTTTGATTTTCTTCTAAATAATAATCATACAATGCACTTTGGGAACGAAATGAGACATCACTGTCCGTAGTCCATGAACAATTTTTACCAGAACCATCTACCACACGCCCTTGCAAAGTATCTCTCAATCCATAATCTATAATTTTTTTCATTTCCTCCTTTATAGCTTGATCATATACCGGCGTTATCACCTCTATACGGTTATCCAAGTTACGGGGCATCCAATCAGCTGAACCGAGAAAAACTTTTTCCTTTCCTCCTGCCGCAAAAATAAATATGCGCGAATGCTCCAAATAACGATCGACAATACCGTTAATATGTATATTATCGCTTACTCCCCGCACTCCTGTAATAAGAGAACAATTTCCTCGTACAAGCATATCTATCAACACTCCTTTTTGCGACGCTTCGTATAATTTATTTACGATAATAGGATCTGTTACATGATTTATCTTAATCTTAATATACGCCGGTTTTCCCGCTTTTTTATTTTTTATCTCGTCATTGATAAGAGATAAAAACTTTCGCTTCATCTCATTCGGTGAAACCAATAATTCTTTAAAACGAACAGGTATGTAAGGATATTCGATAAAATCGAATACGGAATTAACATCTTTCACAATACGTGGAGCTGAGGTCATCAACATACAATCAGTGTAAGACCGTGCATTTCCTTCATGAAAATTTCCCGTACTTATACAAGCAATATCCGTACCTGTTTTCATTGAAATATGGGCAATTTTCGAATGTACTTTCAAACCTTCTACTCCAAAAATCACTTTGATTCCTGCATCCTGCATCTTTTTCGACCATCCGATATTAGAAGCCTCATCAAAACGCGCAAGTAACTCGATAACAACAGTTACTTTCTTCCCATTACGAGCAGCACCAATCAAAGCTTTTACCACTTTCGACTCTTTAGCTAAACGATAAAGAGTTATTTTGATACCTTTTACCTGTTTATTTACCGCAGCATCTTGCAATATCCGTATAAAAGAATCAAAACTGTGATAAGGAACATGTATAAAACGATCTTTTTTATGAATTTCATCAAAAATACTTCCGGAAACAGAAAGTTCCTTCTTCAATATAGGAGGCCACAAAGGATATTTCAGATCTTTACGCCCGCAATCCGGGAAGTGCATCAAATCTTTATGATTCTGATAACGTCCACCTCCCAAAACAGTATCGAGACTGTCAAGATTTAATTTTTTCAATACCCTTTTCAAAAGATCTTTAGGCATCTCCATGTCATAAACGACACGCAAAGGCTCTCCTTTTTTACGGCTTTTGATTCCTTTGGATATTTTCTGAAGCATTCCGTTACGCAAATCGTTATCGATTTCCATCTCAGCATCACGAGTAAATTTAAAAGAGTACGCTTCAAAACGGACATAATCCAATCCATTAAAAATCAAAGATAAACAGCATCTGACTACATCATCGAGATACATCAAAAAACTTTTCCCGTCTTTATCGGGTAACCGTACAAAACGCCCACAAACAGAAACCGGAAGTTCAAGCAATGCATATTCCGAAGTAGCGTTCGTATTCTCTTTCGACAATTTTACAGCCAAATATATATCTTCATCAGTCTCACTGTCAAGTTGCTTTATTGCTGAAAACCAAACCGGAACAATAAAACCATTCAATTTTTCCCAATAAAAAGAACGAATAAAACCGAGTTGCTCCTCATCTGCTTCCTTATCAGAAATCAAATAGATATTTTCACCGCGCAATTTCTCTGTCACATCCTTTACCGCCTTCTCATAATCCTTAGAATAACTGCCATTTAGTTTAGCTATACGCTTAATAAGTTGTTTGGCATTCTCTCTTTCCCGTAAAGCAGAGCGATCATTACATTCGGCAATCCGATTTTGAGTTGCCACACGTACCCGAAAAAATTCATCTAAATTATTAGAATAAATTCCCAAGAAAGCTAAACGTTCTAACAAAGGAACATCTTCCTTGCAGGCTTCCTGAAGAATTCTTCGGTTAAAATACATCCAACTAATATCCCGGTCTAAGTAATATCGGCTTAACTTCTTATCTCCCATATCATCGTATTTTCTGCAAAAGAAGAATACTTACGTTACAATTA
>NZ_CEWDCG010000238.1:0-4035 GCF_982436375.1 Coprobacter sp.
AACGTATTTCTATGCTACTGGACGAGGGCTCTTTTGAAGAAATAGATATGTTTGTGCGGCATAGAAGCGTAAATTTCGGAATCGACAAAGAAAGCTATTTGGGCGATGGCGTAGTGACCGGAACGGGAACGATTGCCGGACGTCTGGTGTATGTTTTTGCACAGGACTTTACCGTGTTCGGAGGTTCTCTTTCCGAAACTTTTGCTATGAAGATCTGTAAGATTATGGATCAGGCCATGAAGATGGGTGCACCGGTAATCGGGATCAATGATTCCGGTGGTGCTCGTATTCAAGAAGGGGTTAATGCTTTGGCTGGATATGCCGAAATATTTCAGCGGAATATTTTGGCATCTGGGGTCATCCCTCAAATCTCAGGTATATTCGGACCATGTGCCGGAGGATCGGTATATTCTCCCGCTCTTACCGATTTTAATATTATGACTCGTGGTACTAGTTACATGTTTCTTACCGGACCGAAAGTCGTAAAGACTGTTACGGGTGAAGATGTGACTCAAGAGCAGTTAGGCGGGGCAAGTGTGCATGCTACAAAATCGGGAGTGGCACATTTTGCGGTAGATACGGAAGAAGATGGATTGAAGTTGATCCGGCATCTGATGAGTTTCTTGCCTCAGAATAATATGGAAGAACCACCGTTGGTAGATTGTGAAGATCCGATAGATCGCCTTGAAGATTCGTTAAATGATATTATACCGGATGAGCCGAATCGTGCTTATGACATGTATGAAGTAATCGGAGCGATTATCGATAATGGCGAGTTCCTTGAAGTGCATAAAGATTATGCACAAAACATTATTGTAGGTTTTGCCCGTTTTAACGGCCAGTCGGTAGGTATTATTGCTAATCAGCCCAATAAGATGGCCGGAGTACTTGATATAAATGCTTCTCGGAAGGCCGCCCGTTTTGTGCGTTTCTGCGATGCTTTCAATATACCTTTAATAACTTTGGTAGATGTTCCGGGATTCTTGCCGGGAACGGGACAGGAGTATGGCGGAGTAATTTTACATGGTGCTAAGTTATTATATGCGTATGGTGAGGCTACCGTACCTAAAGTGACCGTTACATTACGTAAATCTTACGGAGGAGCTTATTGTGTGATGAGTTCTAAACATTTGCGGGGGGATGTCAATTATGCATGGCCGACTGCTGAAATTGCCGTTATGGGGCCGTCCGGAGCAGTAGAAGTGATATTTGCTAAGGAAGTAGCAGCTTCGGAGAATCCTGCTGCTACGGCTGCTGAAAAAGAGGCTGAATATAAAAAGGCTTTTGCTAATCCTTATAATGCAGCCCGTTACGGTTATATCGACGATGTGATCGAGCCGCGCAATACCCGTTTCCGTATTATTCGTGCCTTGCAGCAATTACAGACGAAAAAGTTGACTAATCCGGCAAAGAAACACGATAATCTGCCATTGTAGTAACTCTTAAAAATTTGAGAAGTATGGTAAAACGTAGTATAGGAGTATTGCTGCTGGTTTTGGCTTCTGTGTGTACTGTAACAGCGCAATCGACTTCAGCTTTGCGGATCAACGAGGTGTTGACGAATAATGTAAGCAATTATGTCGATCCTTTTGGTAATCGGGGAGCTTGGATTGAGATTTATAATTCTTCTGCCGGGACAGTGCAGATGGCGGGTTGTTATATTACTAATGATAAGAGTAACCCGAAAAAATACATGATCTCTAAAGGAGATCTTAAGACAAAGATAGGACCTCGTCAGCGTGTTCTTTTGTGGGCGGATAATCTGACCCATCATGGAGCATTTCATACGAATTTCGTATTAGAGCCGAATAAAGAAAATTATATCGGTCTGTTTGATGCAAGTGGTAAGAATCTGATCGATGAGGTCATTGTTCCTCCTCTGGGACCTGATGAGAGCTATGGTGCTCCGGTAGATGGGAGCAGGGAATTGAAAATACTTCCGCATCCTACACCTGATGCGGCAAACTATGTAGAAAATAGCAATCCGAAAGTAGATAAATTTGCAGAAAAAGATCCGGATGGCGTTGCTATGTCATTGACGGCGATGTCTGTTGTATTTCTCGCTTTGATACTTTTATATTTGGTATTTAAGCAGATTGGTCGTACGGCCGTTTGGATGAGCGCCAAACGGGCAATGAAAGCTAAAGGAGGAGATTTGAAGAGTGCTAAAGAAGAAGCAGATATCCCGGGAGAAGTTTTGGCTGTGATATCGTTGGCTTTATATGAGTATATGGAGGCAGAACATGATTATGAAGAAACTATTCTGACGATGAAGCATGTTACGCGCCGTTATTCTCCGTGGAACTCTAAGATCTACGGCTTGCGTGAATTACCTACAAAAAAATAACTCAGAAATTTTATACACATGAAAGATTTTAAATATAAAATAAACGGTAATCTTTATAAGGTAAGTATTAATAGTGTAGATGAGTCTGTTGCCGAAGTGGAGGTAAATGGAACTCCTTATAAAGTGCAATTGGATAAACCTGCAAAAAAACAAATAAAACCGTTGACTCGTCCGCAAGCTGCTCCTGTGACTCCTACCGGAGAGCCGGTGGTGAGCCGCCCGGTAGCTTCTACAACGGCAGGGGCTGTCCGCACTCCGCTGCCCGGTGGTATTCTCGAAATATCGGTTAAGGTTGGAGACTCGGTAAAACGCGGTCAGAAAGTGGCGATTCTTGAAGCTATGAAAATGGAGAATGTCATTAATGCCGATCGGGATGGAAAAGTAACTGAAATAAAAGTAAACAAAGGAGATTCTGTACTCGAAGGTGCGGATATTCTGATTATAGGATAAGCGTATGGGTGGGGAATTTTTAACATTCTTAAGTGAGAATATTCAGGAGTTTTTCACTTATACCGGGTTTGCCAATTTTGAGATGGGAAACCTGATAATGATTCTTTGCGGTATCCTTTTTATTTATCTGGCTATTGCAAAAGAGTTTGAACCGATGTTGCTTATTCCTATCGGTTTCGGTATTTTGATCGGAAATATTCCTTTTAAAGATGCCGGATTGCAGGTGGGGATTTATGAAGAAGGCTCGGTGTTGAATATCCTTTATCAAGGAGTGGTGCAGGGATGGTATCCTCCTTTGATCTTTTTGGGAATCGGTGCAATGACCGACTTTTCGGCTTTGATATCGAATCCTAAACTTATGCTTATAGGAGCTGCTGCTCAATTTGGTATTTTCGGAGCTTATGCGATTGCGTTGATGATGGGATTTGAGCCCAATCAGGCAGGGGCGATCGGTATTATCGGCGGGGCTGATGGACCTACTGCAATTTTCTTGTCTTCAAAACTTGCTCCTAACCTTATGGGTGCTATCGCTATTTCAGCCTATTCCTATATGGCATTAGTCCCGGTGATACAGCCGCCTATTATGCGTTTGCTGACGACTAAAAAGGAAAGGCTTATCCGGATGAAACCTCCTCGTGTCGTATCTCAGACGGAGAAGATAATTTTCCCTATTGCAGGTTTGCTGTTGACTTGTTTCTTAGTGCCTTCGGGCCTTCCTTTGTTGGGAATGCTATTCTTCGGAAATTTATTGAAAGAGAGTGGAGTAACCCGTCGTCTTGCCGAAACAGCACGTGGACCGCTGATCGATGTCATTACGATTTTGCTGGGTGTTACGGTAGGTGCTTCGACTCAAGCATCGCAGTTCTTGACGATGGACTCTGTGAAAATATTCGCTTTAGGTGCTTTGTCATTTGTAATTGCTACGGCTGCCGGAATTTTATTTGTTAAGTTTTTTAATCTGTTTTTGAAAAAAGGAAATAAGATCAATCCGTTGATCGGAAATTCCGGAGTATCGGCTGTGCCCGATTCGGCACGTATATCTCAGGTAGTAGGGTTGGAATATGATCCGACTAACTATTTGTTGATGCATGCTATGGGACCTAATGTTGCGGGAGTTATAGGTTCTGCTGTTGCAGCTGGTATTTTGTTGGGATTCCTTGCATAAGGCATATATTGTATAGAAAAAAGGGGGCGACCCAAAAGATTTTTTTAGAGTTCGGTCTCTTTTTCTTTTATAG
>NZ_CEWDCG010000239.1:0-3946 GCF_982436375.1 Coprobacter sp.
GGCATAGAGTTAATATTTTACTCGCTTTTTTGTATCCGTTTTATTTTTGCTTATCTGATTTATAATTTGCTTTTTTAGTTATTTATGGAAGAAATGAGCTTTTGGGATCATTTAGAGGCATTGCGCGGCGTTATATTTCGATCGCTCGGAGCAGTCGTTGTATTGGCCGTTGTTTTTTTTGTTTTTATGACCGATATTTTTGATTCTATTATTTTGGCTCCTTGTTTTTCTGATTTTGTTTTGTATCGCTCTATATGTAATCTGAGTACATATCTTTCTTCTATAAGCGAATATCTGTCGGTATTACCTGATTTTTGTGGTGATGATTTTCATGTAAATTTAATCAATATACAGTTGGCTTCGCAGTTTTTTATCCATATGAGTACTTCATTTTGGCTTGCGATTGTATTTGCCTTTCCGTATATTATATATCAGTTGTGGAGTTTTGTCAGTCCGGGGCTGTATGAACGAGAAAAAAAGAATGCGAGGTTTGCTTTTATTATAGGCAATTTGATGTTCTTTATCGGTGTTGCAGTCGGATATTTGCTTGTTTTTCCGCTGACATTGCGTTTCTTAGCAGGTTATCAGGTTAGTGAGATAGTCCCCAATCAAATTTCTCTCGACTCTTATATGAATAATTTTCTGATGATGATTTTTATTATGGGGATTGTTTTTGAATTGCCGTTATTGTGTTGGATGCTTTCAGGAATAGGATTACTGACGCGATCTTTTTTTTCTAAATATCGTCGTTATGCAGTTGTAGGTCTATTGGTGCTTGCTGCTGTTATTACCCCTTCGGGAGATCCGTTTACATTAATGGTCGTATTTCTTCCTATTTATATGTTATATGAGGTCAGCGCTTTCTTTGTAAAAAAGGATGTTTCTAAAATGGATGGAACAGCGATTTCAGATGAAATCGAATCGAACGATTGGTCTAAATAACGGTAAATGTGTTCTATTCTTATTAAGATAAATCTAAAATATATGAATGTTGAATTCGTTATTTTAATTCTTGATATATTTGCGTTTTTAAATGATATGGATTAAAAGTGAATTATGAAAAAAGTATTTTTATTGATCGGAATATATTTCATTTTTGCCGGGTGGATTTGTAACGCTCAGAAGGTTGAGATGATTCCTTTTGGAGATATGGATCATTGGACAACGAGAGTACTTAAAGAGTCTGCATTATTAGGTGGACATACTCGTTATATTTATGAAATAGCTCCGACAATGACGATTGAAGGGAATAAGCCTTATCGGCGTCATGCACAATCTCCTTGGGCTACATCGAGTGTCATGGCTAGTCCTGCCGGAATTGTCAAAACCAGTACGAGCGTGTTTCCCGAAAAGCGAGGAAACGGGTATTGTGCTCGTCTTGAAATACGAAAAGAGACTTGTAAAGTAATCGGATTGGTGAATATTGTGGTCGTGGCTCCCGGTTCTATTTTCTTAGGAGGAATGGATGAACCTATAAAAAATACGAGTAATCCTCAGAGTAAACTTGATCAGGGGATTCCTTTTACAAAGAAACCTAAAGCTTTACAATTTGACTATAAATTACATATGGAGCCTCAGATGGTAAAAGCTACGGGATTTGGTAAGGCGGTGAATGTCCCGGGACGAGATAAGGCTGAAGTTTGCCTTTATCTATTGCATCAGTGGGAAGATGAAGATGGAAATATTTATGCTCGTCGTGTAGGTACGGCTTATCGAAAATTATCAGGGAATACACAGGATTGGGTAAATAATTACCAGATCCCGGTATGGTATGGAGATATTACTAAGAGAAGCGACTATCAGAGTTATATGGGATTGGTACCTTCGGATGATCCCCGTTATACTCGGAATAGTAAAGGGAAAATTGTTCCTATTCAAGAATTGGGCTGGGGAAAGGCTGATGAAGAAGTCACACATGTCATGCTGCGTTTCTCTGCAAATGATCAAGGGGCATATATCGGTTCGGTAGGAAGTAAATTTTGGGTTGATAACGTAGCATTTGTTTATTAAAACGGTAATACGGATAGCCCGGTAAAGTCTATCGGGCTATCTCATATTTTGACTTCATATTTTTTATTTTTTCTTTTCGAATTAGTCTGAGAGTACGGTTTATTTTTTTTCTATTGATGGCGACGTAAGAATAATGATCTTTTATATCGATCATGCCTATATCTTCTTTATATAATTCTCCTTTCTGTATTAAGAAACCGACAATGTCGACTTTATTTAATTTTTCTTTTTTCCCTTTTCCGATATAAAGGGTATTCATGGGTGGTAATTCCAATCGGTCTATATTAACGGATAGATTAAATCTTTCTGGTTGTTTTTTCTGAATATATTCTGGGATATTCTCAGCGGAGTTTATCAGTAAGTAAGCATTTCCTTCGGCAAACATACGGGCAGTTCTACCATTTCGGTGTATAAACGTTTCTTCGTTAATCGGTAGATGATAATGTATAACGTGCTTTATTTCCGGAATGTCCAGTCCTCGCGAAGCCAGATCTGTCGATATGAATATGTTTGAACTGCCGTTTTTGAATCGACATAGGGCTTTTTCTCTTCGGGTTTGTTCCATTCCGCCGTGAAAAACTTCGTTAAAGATATGTTGCTCTGATAAAAAACTACCGATCCTTTCGGTACTTTCCCTGTGATTGCAGAATATAAGTACCGGACCGGGAGACAAGTTTCGAAGTAACGTTTCGAGACTTTTTAATTTATCCGGTTCGGGAGATATGACCGAATACAGGCTTAATCTTTTATCAGACTCTTTTTTCTCGAAATATATCTTTTCAGGAGTTTTTAATCCTGTAAACTCAGGGATTTCCCCTTCTGTTGCGGATGTGAGGATGCGTTTACAAATACCGGAGATGTGTTTGATAATTGCTTCCATCTGTTCTTGAAATCCTAATTCAAGACATTTATCGAATTCGTCTAAGACAAGTACTTTTACCGAACTCACGTTTATTCTGCCGTGATCGATATGATCTAAGATTCTTCCCGGAGTACCTATAAGTATAGCCGGATTTTGTTGTAGTGATTTTATTTCAGATTTTATTGGTTGTCCACCATAACAGCAATTTATTTTATATCCGGATGAAATGGAATGGCTTATCGAATTTATTTGCATTGCTAATTCCCGTGAGGGGACAAGAATTAACGCTTGTATTTCTTTACATAGCGGATCTAATCCTTGTAAAACGGGTAGAAGAAAAGCTATTGTTTTGCCTGATCCGGTAGGTGAAATAAGAATAATATCTTTTTCTTTTTCACTATATCTTAGAGTTGCCAATTGCATTTCGTTGAGTGTCGTTATTCCCAACTTGTTGTTCAAGCGCTCGAATAATATATTTTTTGAAGTCATGCTGTAAAGATAGATAAATTATACCGGTTCGGATTGAAAAAATGTTGTGATTGAATTAAAAAAAACTGTTTAAATTTCCCGATAAAGGATTTGTATATATGGACTTATAAATGCTCTTGTTCGTGAAAGGTAGTATTTCTTTCCCAATTTATTTCTGTATCGGATTGAAAGTAATATCTGTATGTCGAAAATTCTGAGATTTCGATTTTTATGGAAAATTTCCCAACAATGATTTATGTTCTACAGACTATGGAGAACATGGACGTTTGGACTAGAATAGTTATCAAATGAGATTGGGAGAAGATATTCGGTTTATTTGTTATTATTGTTTTTAGTAAAGTTAATAAAAAAAGAGATCGTTTTTTTCCTTTCCGTGTTTGTAATATCGGTATTGATCCAATTAATAATTGGTGATTTTTTTTATTTTAGTTACAGAATAAATCCCTTCGTAGTCAGCGGCAAAACCTTCATCAGTTTTATCCATATCTATTACGTCTAATTCTACATATACCGGAGTCCCGTTTTTAGAGCCTTTTGTTATTTCGTCGTATTTTTGTATGAGTTCTTTTGTTTGGTCAATAATCC
>NZ_CEWDCG010000240.1:0-3921 GCF_982436375.1 Coprobacter sp.
CTTTTAAATTCAAATAATATGAAAAGTTCAGAAAAAAAACAGAAAGGTCAATTCTGTAAATCAAAGAAGAAATCAGAATATCAACTTGAAAAAGCTGAAGAGTCTCATGAAGGTAAACATAAAAAACATGAGTAAAATATAGGTATTACAAGTACAGAATCAGCCCGTCCAACTATTCATATAGTGAACGGGCTGTATTTTTATCGGATAATAGATCATCTTTGAGCCTCGAATCAAAGCCTATTTAATTATTAACCAAACGTTTAAAATGGGATGTAATTACTTTTCCCATATTTATGCGCGTACTATCAATTTGCCTTATTTGTACAGGAGAAACCATATTTTTATATTTTGCACGCGTTATCCGGAATTTAACTTTATCCAAATTACCATATAGATCAACTCCCGCCTTAAACGGTAAAGGAGATTTAAGTATAGAAACATGATAATTGAATGACATATCCAGATTCTGAGTACCTCCTACTGCTGCCCGATAACGATCTATTTCTACAACAAAAGGATAAACTTTTACTGCTCCATTATCAACTGTTATATTTACGGATATGCTATCAAACATATTTTCCTTTTTATTTTTAAACATCAATATTTTCGCAAGTCTCCTGAAAGTATCCCCATCCAATAAAACCAAACTATCCCCTTTAATATGCACTGCAGCTCGCAAAGAAGGGATACGTATGTTCATCAGAGAATCAAGACGCGATTCTGCCGCTATATTAAAATTGACAAGACCTTTAAAAGATCTCAGCATCGGAACGATCGTATCCAGTTCAGGAATAAATGTCACTAATTTTCCTATATTGATCTTGTAGATATCAAAGTTAAAGCCGGCATATCCATCTATAGAAGAGTCACCTTTATAGAGCAAGGAAGTTCTCATCATGGCATCTAAAGCTTTCATACTCAAATTTTCAAGGTTTATCATTTGATCCTTTATCTGCACTTTCCCCTGAACATTTTCGAAGATCATGTGATTATAACGGACTCTCCCGATATTCGTTTCAAACTCCAGATCAACATTTTTAGGGACAATAAACAAACGGGCTTTATCTGTCGATACAGAAGATATTGTATCTGTTTCAACCGCATTTTCGTCCATATTCTCAAGGCCGGACAATGCCTCTATAAGCTGATTACAATTAATCCGTTTCGATACGACCTTTAACCGGGCGGTTAATAATTCATTCTTCATTATTGCTTTTGACAAATTAGAAACCGAACCTGTAGCCGTTATATCAGAATGTCCGATACGAACTTTTGCTTGTCTCAACGCTACGGTATTTCTTTCAAACGCAACTTCTGTTTTTTGCATGCGAATAGGCAGGCCAAATTCGGGAGTTGAAAAAAACAAACGGTTAAAACCAATCGTACCTTTCGGATGCCACAATGAATCACGTCCTTGAAATGTCGATATTTTAAAACCTGCCAAATCCATTCCTATACGGGTCTCATTTGCTTTCATAAAAAGAGAGTCAGTACGCAGATATAGATCAAACACCGGCTTTTTCACATTCTTTTTAGAGGGTCTTACTCCAACAGATGCCTCTGTCTTTTGACTATATGCCTGAATCGTATCGCCAATTATCACCTTAGCTTCTTCCAATGCGAATTTACAGTCCAAAGGTATGACTTTCGTGGTATCTATCTCGGTTACAGGGGTCGATACTGACGCCGACATCTGTTTTACCTGAGCCGACCCCATTCGACTTTTTAAAATAAGATCATAAATCTTTGCCCCTACGGCCAAAGAACTATCTCCGATAAAGCCTAATTTAGCATTACCTTTAAAATTAAAATCTTTATTGGAATCTTTAAACAGTACATTCTCAATCGCCACATTTCCTTTTATCTGTAAACGCCCCAAATCTTTTTCTTTTACAGCACTTAATCTGCCTTTAAATTTTAAATCGGCAGAAACTTTTCCTCCCATTTCAACACCATCCTGCAGCGGAAAAGTCTTTGCTAAAGCTGAAAAATTTACTTTTGCATGAGTATTAAAAGTTATCAACGGATCTCCCATCAAATCATCTATACGACCATCTGCCAATACATCAGTTTCCGC
Organism: Coprobacter sp.; assembly: GCF_982436375.1. NCBI lineage: Bacteria > Pseudomonadati > Bacteroidota > Bacteroidia > Bacteroidales > Barnesiellaceae > Coprobacter > Coprobacter sp. Next base: position 2,081 of record NZ_CEWDCG010000240.1, read on the forward strand.
TCCTTGAAAACGAAATATTTTCATATTCAGATAAGAAGGCTTTTTTTTCATCACATCTAAATAACAACTTAGATCGGCCGTTAAATTATCGATTCCATAAGGCATTCCTTTATAATGGGCAGAAGCTTGCTGAATCTTCATAAGCATTGTCAATACCGGTACTTGCTTATCTCCGTACGCACCTTTAAGCGAACCCGACAGTTCTACATCTCCGGCTGCAGTAACAGCACTTTTTTTGATAACCGATGCCGGAAGCATATTCAATACAGTAGCAACATCCGGAGTCTTAAGTTTATATGACAAATCAACATCTATAATTTTTGCAATTGTATCTCTATGCAATGAACCGCCAACGTCAAAAAATATTCCATTTAGATTGACCGATGAACGTTCTATATTACAAAATAAGGTTTTTCGATTCAGAGAAAGGTCTGTATCAAATTCAAAAGCGATCCTGTTCGCCAACAATTCTCCATCCTGCCAAAAAAGAATATTCTTACAAAAGGTTTTCATTCTCAAATCGGCTATATCTTCAGACAAGAACGCTTTTAGATCAAGATTAAGGCTATCTATCCGGCTGTACATCTGTGTACTGCGATCATCAAAAATCAATGATACATCTTTAAATTTGACACGATTGATATTTATACTGCTATTAAAACCCGAAGAAACCGTATCGGCATTTTGTTGCACGGCAGAAGTATCAGCTCGCATAATATTCCAATTCGGATTTCCAACACTGTCAATAAACGCATAAATCGTAGCATCATCAAAAACGAATTTTCTCAGCTCGACCCGGTTATTTTGAAAATATAAAAGCGGATTTACTGAAACTGCACATTTTTTAAATTGCAACAAAGTATCACTTTTCTGCCATAATGTATCTTTGAAGACTTTAGAGACTAATCTCCCATCGGATATTTTCAACTCGAAATCAGGAAACGATGAAAAAAAAGTCAACTCCACGCTTCCAATTTCAACTTGAGCGTTTAGAGTTCTATTCGCAACTTGATTAACAACCGGAGTAAGCTTTTCCGGAGTAAACACAAAATTCACGGCTACCGCAATAGCCGATAATACGATAACAATTAATGAGAGCATAGAGATAAACGTTATCTTCAATGCCCTCTTCAAATTCTTGCTCATAACCTTATCTTCATACTTTTGAGTACAAATATAAGGTTTTTATTTTCTGTTATAGGCCTTGTCCAAGAGATAATCTATCGAACATTTTCCCGGACCGGCTAATAAAAGCGTTATAAAAATTCCCAAATACATCAACGGAAGTTCGGATGTAGCCAAAGCGAATGTAGGGAATGTCAAAAAAGCAGCGACAATCATCGAGAAAATCAACGGGATTAAAGCTAATCGGGTAAGAAAGCCGACCATGACTAAAATAGAAGCTCCTACTTCGACTAAAATGATCAAAGGCAAAGTCAACGTTCCCAAACCTATCGGATCGGGAAAAGTATCGACTAATGTATCGAAATTTTCAATTTTAGCAATTCCATGAGTCAACATTAATATCCCGACAAACAACCGTAAAAAAAGCCTTGCTGCATTGGAACAGCACTCCGACAATAAAAAAGTCAGAGTCATTTGTATAAATTTATTTGATTTCACACTTGAAGAAGATTCCTTTTCCATATCCTAAATTATTTAAGTTTGATATATTAAAAACTATAATTCAATAACATTTCTTCAAGTAAAAAGTTTTATAAAAATTATAATTTACAATTCTTTTCTTTTGTTCCCGTCTTTCTTAGGTGTTTTCCGGTAAAAAGTCCGTTTCCCCTGACTTCTTCCTCCAGCCGAACGAGAATTATTATGTCTCCCTCTTC
>NZ_CEWDCG010000241.1:0-3910 GCF_982436375.1 Coprobacter sp.
CCGCCATAATCATCCCTTTATAACTTGGATATTTGGTCTCTTTAGCATGTTTTGTCGCACCTTGCATGGTTGGGATTATAAGGAAAGAACACATTGCAAGAGTTAAGATTTTCAGCACTTTCATTTTTTATTTTTTGTCGTGTTGTTAGTAAATTTTGTGTTTCAAAGGTATTGGGGAACACTTAATAAAAGGTCATTAACTCTATTAACAGAAGTATAAAAAAGCGATTAAATTGATTTTTTTACTTGATTAATAATAAAAACCGCTCTTTTTATCACTGTAAAGAGCGGTTTTTATTATTTCTAAGAAAAATTTTTCTTTAAGGCTTTTCTAATACCGAGTCCATTTCTTCAGCGAGGTAATCCGGCTGATTGCAAATTAAACGTCCGTTGAAGGACCAGCCGCCTCCACCTTGAATAGCTTTAATAAGAAAATGATTCCAGCCTTGGTGCAAAGGTAACCCTTTTGATACGGCTTTACCACCCTCGATAGGTCCTTCACGAAGATTACTGATGATCATTTTCCCATTCAACCATACTTGTACGGCATCATCAGCAGCTACTTCGAGATCGACGACAGGCATGTTCGGTTCTATAAGTAGGTCATCTAATGGTCTCGGGCTGAATACCCAGAAACTCATGTATGTTTCGGCATTTTGAGTAGGTCCGTCCAGTTTTGCTTGTTTAAAATCTATCAGACCGCTTTGCGAATGGTATTTTTTCCAAGCTTTCCCATCGAGCATCGTATTTTCCTTAATACCATCGGCTTTCGATAAATCTACACGATTAACCTTTCCTGCCTCTTTTACAGAAGCGACAGGATAACTGCCACTCATTAGAACACGTACGATTTCTCCTGATTTCAATAACGGTTTACCTGAGTCGCTACCTGATCCTAATTCAATGCCCATATTGGTAAGAAGTGCCCGAACGGCTTTTTCTGCTTTAGCGCCACGGGGTGCAGCAGGAATAGTCGTAACGACCAAGTTTCCTTGTCCCATTTTCTTTTTGAGCATTACGACGCCTTCGGGTTTGCTTTCTTTTTCGGTACGTAAAATCATACCTGTCTTGGCATATTCCGGTTGTTTATTCCATTTCGTCCAGTCGGTATCGCATGCCTTGAGCAATGTCGTGCTGTTTTTTACTAAAGAACCACCTAATCCGACGGTCGTAAATTCTGCCGGATGTAATTCAGAGAAATAGAGATCGGCTTCGGTAAGACCAGAAGTAATATCGTCCGGAGTACCGAATACCAAAGACGTTGCTTTACGATCGGTTATTACTACCGGAGACGGTAATATTTTATTCAGTTCATTTACTTTTTTCGGATCAGCTCCCCAAACAACTACCGTACCGCCTTTAGCATATACTTTTTGCATAACAGATGTAGCATTTGCCGGAATATTTGCACCATCGATGATCAGCAGTTCGGGTACGGTTTCGGTATCCATTTTCTTTACAGGAATGCCGGTACGGAACAATTCACTGCTTAATTTTCCGCTTTCGGGTAATATTTTTATCGATTTTACTTTCTTTACGTTAGCGGCTTTTGCCGGAGTTACATTTTTGACAACCCATTTGCATGGTTGCATGGGTTCGGCATTTGCTGCTTTTATTGCATCGAACATCGGCCAAGTTTTATATAGAGGCAGAGACGGGTCGTAACCCGGATTAACAGTTGTGCTGTATGGTCCGATACGTTCCGGTTGAACTCCCGGTTTCCCTTCTACGAAAGAAGTAAATGCTATACCGTCTTTTAATGTGGGAGCTTTTGTCTGGTCTTTTAATCCGAGAGGCAGAGGTTGTAGCCCGTACCAAATTAAATTAAATACGCTTCTATAGCTGGCGTTGTATTTACGTTGGTTTGCTAATGAGTTATAAGCATCTACGGCAACACTTTCCATACGTCCTTCAAATGAACGGTAAGCTCGACCTCCGTCTTTTGCTGCGTTAGAAACTTGTTCAGGAGTTCCGTAATATGCATTACAAGCTTCTCCGACACCCCAAGGTTTTCCACTTTCATAAGCTCTTTTCATAGCTCCTTCTCCACCGTAGTGAACCATGTAGAACGGAAGTAGTCCGCGACCATCGTCTTCCCCGTCAGCGGAAGCCCATGCACGTGAAGGATCATATTTGAAGCAGATGTCAGACCAAATTTTGAAATGTTTTACCAAATTATCTTCCAAGCCAGGTGCATTGCGCATGACACCACGGATAATAGGCATGATTTCGTTCGAAACACTCCATCCGAATACCGAAGGATGATTGCGGTCACGCAATACGAGTTGTTTCATGTGTTCTTCACTGCATTTCCAGAATTCTTCACTGCCCAGTTTTTGACCTCCGTCACTGGCCCACATCGCGCTTTCGTCCAATACTAATATACCCATTTCATCGGCAACGTCGAGATAGAATGATGGGAACGGTTGTGCGTGCAGACGAACAGCGTTGCAATTAGCATCACGCAATGCGGTGTACCAGGCCCAAGGATAACGACGTGTCATTTGGGGAATGCCCATATAATGCCATGAATCTCCTTTTAAAACAAAAGGTTTACCGTTCAACCAGAATTTTCCCTCTTTCAGCTCGGTTTGTCTCCATCCGAAACGGGTGTATTTGCTGTCGTTTGTCTTTCCGTTTACCGAAGTTTTTACAACCAGGCCATACAAATTGGGAGATGAAGGCGACCATAATTTCAATTTATTGTCAACGGTCGTTTTCAGTGTCGTTTTTATCTCTTTTCCTGCAGGTATGGTTACTTTTTGAGTCGGCATTTGCAATGCTGCTTGACTTCCTAACTGAGAACTTGGATTTGCGGCTGTAAGAACAGTTTTCCCTGCTTTCGAAATCCATGGGTAGGCCGCTGCGCTGATATTTACTTCAACCGGTTTATTTTCATCATTGCGAAGTGTCACTTCAACTTCTAATGTGTTTTTATTTACAATAGGTTGAATATATACATCTGCTACACGGGTTTGAGGTAGTGCTACGAGATAGACATCTTGCCAGATTCCGGCGATGTGTTGTCCCCAAAATGAACCGCCTTGATATGTTCTCCGTCCCAACGGACTTTTTCTGTCATCGAAAAGAGACGATTTTTGAATACCTACGTTAAGAGTATTTTCCTGTCCGAATTTGACGGCATCGGTAATATCTATGTCGAAAGGCATGAAAATATCAAAATTGTTGCCTACGGCTTTTCCGTTAACATATATATCTGCTTTCCCGGCAACAGCTTCGAAGTGGATTTGAATTCTTTTACCTTTCCAAGAAGCCGGAACGGTAAACTTCTTCTGTAACCATCCCATTTTTATCGATTCCCATTCTTTAGGGTAACTCGGATATGTGCGGTGGTCTCCACCTAATCCGTTTTTATCGGCAAAACTGTTGACATTCCAAGGTGACGGAATGCGAATCGGGGTTTTGCTGAATGTTACTTCATTAACTCCGGGTAATGCTGGTGCAGGGGTTTCACCTTCTTTAAATCCAGCCGGTAATTGTACAGGGGCAAAGGCCCATGTTCCGTTTAGACAGATTTCTTCCCGATAAGGTTTTTCTACCGGTTTGATCCAATGCTCCGAAGGAGCGAACTCCATACTGCTCTTTATTGTCTGTCCTGTTATAGGAACAGCAGCAAACAACAAGCATAATGCAGTCCAAAAACTGTGTTGTTTCATAATGATTTATTTTTGTTAGTGTGTATTAAAAAAAATAATATTTCAATTTAATGTTTACAAAATAAGGAGGAGTGTATTAAGTATCCTCATTTTTCACGATTAAATTTGAACTAAAAAAATATTTATGTGCTTTTTAATTTCTATTTTTATGAATAATGCGAATCAGCAGTTGAAAAAATCTTCAGATTTTTGATTTAAAAGTTTGTAATTCAGTTAATTATCTCATTATTTTA
>NZ_CEWDCG010000242.1:0-3848 GCF_982436375.1 Coprobacter sp.
GCACAGGATTGTTCTTTTTGTCGAGCAGCAGTTTGGATAACCGCCGGTAATCGATTATCTTTGCAAGTATATACAGCAGGACAGTCTGTCGCTCATGGAAACATGTGAGGAAAGTCCGGGCAACATAGAGCACCATATTTCCTAACGGGAAGCTATTCGTGAGAGTAGAGTAACGTAACAGAAAATAACCGCTGCTTGCAGCAAGGGTGAAAAGGTGAGGCAAGAGCTCACCGGTTTTCGTGGTGACACGAAAAGCCGTACGTCTTATGGGTTGTAAGGTTATGTATACCGACGCAGTAGGGCTGCTCGTCCAATGTCGGGGGGTAAACCGCTAAAGCTTTATGGCGACATAAAGATAAGATAAATGACAGACGCCTTTTTTAAGGTACAGAACCCGGCTTATCGTTCTGCTGTATTTTTTATTCAATGATTGTTGTAAATATGGCGAAAAATAATATAGTACTCCGGATTGTAACATTCTTTCGCACCGCATCGAAATTTATATTTGAAGATATGTGGCGTATTACCGGGAATGATGTTTCGGGGTTGCGTCGTAGGTTGATCAATCTGGCAAAGACTATATTTATTTCAGTACGTCGGTTTCGAGAAGATGACCTTCAGTCAAAAGCATCGGCACTTACCTATAGCACATTATTAGCTGTCGTTCCGGCTTTAGCCTTAATGTTTGCCATAGCTAAAGGTTTTGGTTTTCAAAATATTGTGCAAAGTCAATTGTTCGATTATTTTCCAGCTCAAAAGGAAGCGCTTGCACATGCTCTTTCATTCGTCGATGCCTATTTGACGCAGGCTAAAAGCGGAGTATTTGTCGGAATCGGTATTATCTTTTTACTTTGGACGGTAATAAGCCTGATGGGTACTGTAGAAAGTACGTTGAATGATATATGGCAGGTAAAGAAAAATCGTTCTTTTTATCGTAAAATTACCGATTATACTTCGATGTTTGTTTTACTTCCGGTCTTGATGATAGCTTCCAGTGGTATATCTTTGTTTATATCTACGGGTATTGACAGCAATGCGTATTTATATTTTATAAGTCCTTTGGTAAGAAATCTAATTTCGTTTAGTCCCTATTTCTTGACCTGTTTATTGTTTACAGGAATATATGTTTTAGTGCCCAATACAAAAGTTAAATTCTGGAACGCTTTTATTGCTGGTATTATTTGCGGTACGGCTTTTCAGATTTTCCAGTTTTTGTATATCAGTGGGCAAATATGGGTGTCGAAGTATAATGCTATTTACGGAAGTTTTGCATTTTTACCGTTGTTTTTATTATGGATGCAACTTTCATGGCTGATTTGTCTTTTCGGTGCGGTTCTTTCGTTTTCAGCTCAAAATATAGAAAGTTATGATTTTGAACAGGATACAAAGAATATAAGTCGTCGATATAAAGATTTTGTCGTATTGCTGATCGCATCGGTGATCGTAAAACGTTTTGAAAACGGAGAGACACCTCTGACAATGCAGCAGATAAGTAAAGCTTATCAGATTCCGATTAAGCTTACCAGTCAGGTTCTATATTTACTTATTGAGATAGGGATTGTCAGGGAAACGACAACTGATGATGAACGTTTGCTGGCATATCAGCCGGCATCCGATATTTCCGGAATGACGGTAGGAACATTATTAATGCGTATAGATGAGCTGGGTTCTGAGCAGTTTAAAATTAATAGAGACACTCTTTATAACAAGCATTGGGTTGCTTTGTTGAAGGCACGTGAACAGATGTATGATACAGCAGGTAAAGTGCTTTTAAAAGATTTGACATTTAATGATTTACCTGTAAAAATTCAAGAAAAATAATATTTTTTTATCGGGAAAATATAGGCAGGCTCTTATTGATTTGTTTATATTTGTATCAACCGAATTTTTAACCTTCGATTAACTATGAAACAGTTTTCATGCCTTATGCTTTTTTTAATTCTTTCTTATTCCGGATATGGATATGAAGAGAGAAACCTTTTAGAAAAACAGGCCGATGTAATACGGCTTAAAGAAATTCTTGTTCCCAATCAAAAGTGGGTGCCTTATCCAAAATATACCGATCGTGAAGGTTGGGATGCTTTAACGAAAGAACATAAACAGATGCTGATCAGACGAGGAGAAAAGCAACTGAATTATGAATGGAAAGTCATAAAAGCTACCGATTATTTGGAATATGAACGTACAGGTAATCGTAAAATTATGGAAAATCCTAATAGCAGTAATAATAATGCGATTGCAGATCTGGCAATTGCTGAATTGGCTGAAGGAAAAGGCCGTTTTATCGATCAGCTGATCAATGGTATAGTATATTCGTGTGAAATGACATCTTGGGCTCTTTCCGCCCATCTTCCTGCTCAGCACTCTAAACGGTCTTTACCCGATTATACGGAACATATAATCGATTTGGTCTCTGGAGATATGGGAGCTCTTTTGTCATGGGTATATTATTTTTTTCATGAAGAGTTCGATAAAGTAGATCCTATAATATCAAAACGTCTTTATAAGGAGATAAAAGAACGAATTATAGATACTTATATACAGGAAGATCGTTTCTGGTGGATGGCGTTTGATTACAAGGGGCAGTTGGTAAATAATTGGAATCCTTGGTGTAATGCAAATGTATTACAATGCTTTTTGTTATTGGAGAATGATAAAAACAAATTGGCCGATGCCGTATATAGGACAATGGTTTCGGTAGATAAATTTATAAATTATGTCCATTCTGACGGAGCGTGTGAAGAAGGACCATCCTATTGGGGGCATGCTGCTGGAAAAATGTATGATTATCTGCAATTGTTGTATGACGCTACGGGAGGAAAATTGTCTTTGTACACGAACCCTTTAATCCGTAATATGGGGGAATATATTTCTCGGACTTATGTCGGTGACGGCTGGGTCGTTAATTTTGCCGATGCTTCTGCAAAGGGTGGCGGAGATGCCGGTTTGATTTTTCGCTATGGAAAAGCAATCGGCAGTGATGAAATGCAAAAGTATGCAGCTTGGCTGTCGCGTAAAAAAGGTGGAATCGTCATAACGTCGGGAAGAGATATATTCCGTACATTGCAATGTCTGCTTTATAGCGAAGATATGCAAAAAACGACTCCGGTACACCAGACTCCGGAGGTAACATGGTATCCGGAAACACAATTCTGTTATTTGAAAAATAAAAAAGGTTTTTTCTTAGCTGTTAAAGGCGGATATAATAACGAAAGTCATAATCATAATGATGTCGGAACATTTTCTTTATACTATAACGCAGTTCCGGTTATTATAGATGCCGGAGTCGGTACTTATACACGGCAAACTTTCGGGAAAGAACGTTATACGATATGGACGATGCAAAGCAATTATCATAATTTACCGATGATCAACGGAGTACCTCAAAAATTCGGGTCTGAATATAAAGCGACGGATGTCGTGCTGGACAAGAAGAAAAAGCAATTGTCTATGAATATTGCTACTGCTTATCCCGATAATGCAGAGGTCGAAAAGTGGATAAGAACATATCGTCTTCGGGACAGTAGTCTGGATATTTCTGATGATTTTATTTTAAAGAAATTGAAAAATGAAAATCAGGTAAATTTTTTATTATGGGGAGATATTGATTTGAATACGGCAGGGAAAGTGAAAATTTCGGTAGAGGGACAAATTGTAGAGCTCCATTATGATAAGTCTTTGTTTACACCGTCTTTAGAGACAATTTTGCTTACAGATCCCAGATTATCTAATGTTTGGGGTGAGAAAATATTCCGTCTTTCCCTGACGGCAAAAAAAATGGTAGAAAAAGGATGCTATGTCTTTAGCGCGAAAGCATTATAAATAAATTACTTTTTAGATATTAAGAT
>NZ_CEWDCG010000243.1:0-3834 GCF_982436375.1 Coprobacter sp.
GAATCATTCTTCGATCTGTTTTTTTTCTGTTTTTATTCATCAGATAGTTCGCTATCTGATGAATAAAAACGAAGAAAAGGACCGAAAAAACACAAAGATGATCTGATAGTATTTTTTTATTGGAAAATTTAAACAGATTCTTAGTAAAAGATTATTTATTCAATATATCTTTTTTCATTCGGGCAATATCATCCAGATAATCTTGAAGATCTTGTTCATGATCTTCTTCTTCCGCTAAGATAAATTTTGCCATGTTACAGGTAGTAAAGTCTATTCCTTCGGTAAATGAGGCTATATCTTCGTAACGTTTTATGGCGCATCGTTCGGCAATTACGTTTTGAAATAGAATTTTCTGAACATCGAAATCATCGGGAGCGCTGTATTGACAGCGTGCCAGTTCAAACCATTTTTTTGGATTTAATACCGGAACGCCTTCCAGTTCTATAATTCGGTCTGCTACGAGTTTAGCGTGTTTATATTCTGCTTCGGCATGTTTTTGCAGCTCTTTTTGAATTTCGGCTCGCATAGCGCCTTCTGCCACAAGAGCTCCGATCCAGTATTGATAAAAAGATAGCCATTCTTCAGATAGTGCAGCATTCAGTTGTTCCAATACTTTGGAAACATCGATTTTATTCTTTAAAATTTCAAGACTTCCTTTTGCCATAATTTTTTTACATTAAGTTTGTTTGTCTGCTACGTAAAACAATCGATGGCAAGCATCGTTTATAGAATAAGGAATTCTTAACAGTAAAAAATAGCTCTCCTGAGTATCTGAAGTTCGGGAGAGCTATTTGGAGGACTTTATCTCATTGATATCTTATTTCTTCTTTTTCCCGAATAAACGGAAAATTTCACCGATCCATAAGACTAATGATGTAGAGCCGATGATCAGTAACCAATCTTGCCATGAGAGAGGAACTGTACGAAATACGTCCCCTCCGAATGTGACGATAAAAAACTGTCCTATGATAATCAATAATGCAACAGTAATAAATCCTGTATCATGCAGTAATCCGTTAAAGGCCGATTTCCCGGTTGCAAAGGCTTTAGCATTAAATAAATTCCAGAATTGCAGCATTACAAAAATAGTGAAGAAGCAAGCGAGGTCGTGACGGTTTATTTCTCCTTCTGCATTGGTGAAATAGTAGAGTAGTCCCATTAAAAATGCCACGAATGCCAATCCTATCCATAATATTTGATTTCTCATAGGAGGGGTAACGATAAATGCCTCGTTTTTGCGGGGTTTGTCTTTCATTACTTCTTTATTCGGCGGTAATGAAGCCAGGGCTCCGGCGGCAAAAGTATCCATAATGAGGTTGACCCATAGCATCTGAGTCACCGTGAGAGGCAATTCGTGACCGAAGATCGAACCTAAGAATACGATTACCAGTGCAACGACATTAATTGTAAGCTGAAATAAAAGAAAACGCTGGATATTTTGGTATAAAGAACGTCCCCACATGACTGCTGTCGCAATACTTTTGAATGAGTCGTCCAGTAAAGTTATATCACTGGCTTCTTTTGCGACGGAAGTACCAGTTCCCATAGATAATCCTACATTGGCATGGTTCAGAGCCGGAGCATCATTCGTTCCGTCTCCGGTTACGGCGACAATTTGTCCGTCTTTTTGAAGCAGTTCTACTAATCGTTGTTTGTCCGTCGGACGTGCCCGGCACATGACTTTCAGTTTCTTTACCCGTTCAAAAGCTTCATCATCCGGCAGTGCCTCGAAATCTGTACCGGTAATGATATTCTCATCCGTATCTTCCGGTTTCCAGATTCCAATCTGACGGGCAATTTCCCGTGCTGTCGCAGTAGTGTCTCCTGTGACGATTTTGACCTGAATACCAGCATTTAAGCATTCGGCTACGGCAGCCGGAACATCTTCTCTAACAGGATCTGAAATTGCAACAAATCCGAGAAATATGAGTCCGGTATCGGCTAATTCAGGAATAGGTTGGTCGTTGTCTTCATTTATAATTTTATATGCAAACCCGAGAGTTCGCATAGCTTGATTTTGGTAAGCAAGCAGTTGCTCCTCTATCTGTCCTTTATATTCCGATACGGGTTTTTCTCCTTCCGGAGTTTCTACGGTCTTGCATTTTGAAAGTACGATTTCAGGTGCACCTTTCATATATAGCACTTTTTTACCGACAAGAGGTGAGTTTACAAGAGTTGCCATATATTTGCGCTCGGTAGAAAATGTCAGTTGTTTATCGACGTGGGCATTTTCACGCAAAGGAGCATACTCTATATCTTTATTGTGCAACCAGAGCAGTAAAGCTGCTTCGGTGGGGTTACCCATTGTCGATATTTTTTGAGGATCGGAGTAATCTAAAAATGCTGTGGAGTTGGCGGCAATACCTTCTTTAATAAGATTGCTGGCAGTGTTGTCTGTCAATTCTTGATTTTTCAAGGCGAAGAAATTGCTTTGGAAGACTCGCATTTGGTTTTGGGTGAGAGTTCCGGTTTTATCGGTACAAATAACGGTTGTTGCTCCCATTGTTTCACAAGCGTGCATTTTGCGTACCAAATTATTGGTTTGCAACATTCGTCTCATACTGAGAGCCAGACTCAGTGTTACACTCATCGGTAATCCTTCAGGGACAGCTACGACAATTAATGTTACTGCAATCATAAAATATTGTAGTATTCTGTTAGCTTCTTCAATATCGATCCATGAAGATGAGTTCAGCGGATTTACACCGAATAATACACCTATGCTACAGAAGATGGCGAAGATTATTATACCGAATATAAGCCATGTTAGCCATCCGAAGCGGTTAATGCAGCGGGGAAGAGGTTTTTCTTTTCCTGCGAGAGAAAATGCATCATACAGAATCGGTACCCAAACTTTGGATAAAGCAATGATTCCCCCTGCCATAACAGCGCCCAATAGCCCGAATTGTCCCCATGTGATGGGGTGAGTTATCAGGTCTTTAATAAATAGAGTTCCGAAAGTAAGGATAGCTAAAGCAAAACCTGCGACACCGATAAATTTTGCCAGCCCGTTTAATTGACGGTTTAGCGGAGTTTCTTCTCCGCTGATTTCTGTCGCTTTTTCGGCTACTTGTCCGTATTGAGTGGCATCGCCTACTTGCTTTACCTCCATAATGCCATGTCCGTCAAGTACTTTTGTTCCCCTCATCACCCAGTTAGAGGGATAGGTTGCTTCTGAATCGAAATTTTCGGGATTCGTGGTTTTGTCGATCATCAATTCTCCGGTAAGGCAAGACTCATCTATTTGGAGAGAGATAGCTTCGAGTAATTCTCCGTCTGCAGGGACTTCTTCTCCTGTTTCGAGTAAAACTATGTCTCCGACGACAATATCTTTTTTAGGAACTTCTTGAAGATTTCCGTTTCTGATTACTTTTATCATAATATCGTCGTTTACTTGATTCAGAATATCAAATTTTTTGTTTGCATCCATTTCAAACCAAAACGCAACGCCGGTTGCTAAAAATATAGCACAAAATATTCCGATTGTTTCAGCATATTCGTTATGAATGAACGAAATACATAATGATAATAATGCTGCGATGAGTAAAATACGGATAATAGGATCTTGAAATTTTTCGAAAAAAAGTTCCCAAAGAGGAGTTTTTTGAGGTGGAGTAAGCAGATTGCTTCCGAATTTTTCCCGACTTTCCTTCACTTGTGCATCGGTAAGTCCGGAATAGTGTTGTTTAACGTCCATTGTTTGATAGTTTAATATAAATAATTTATCGGGTACGAATATAACATTTTAAAATGGAATAGAGTTAGAGTCAGTTTAAATTTTACTCGGGGCAGATTTGAAAGTTTCTTTCGGAAATGTTTTGTCGCTTTTAACGA
>NZ_CEWDCG010000244.1:0-3818 GCF_982436375.1 Coprobacter sp.
GGCTCGGAACAATTACCTCAAATTGTCACAAATCGGATATAAATATTAAATACAAAAAAGAACTATTCTCTATAATATACCCTCTTCACTCGGGAAGAAACCGAGGTCAATATTTCATACGGAATCGTTTGTAACCATTCTGCAACTTCCGTTACCGGTAACTGTTCCCCGAATATCTCCACACGATCTCCTTCCTTGCAATCGATATCCGTAACATCGATCATACAAACATCCATACATATATTCCCGACAATCGGCGCTCTCTTCCCATTAACGACAACAGCTCCTTTTCGATTGCCCAAATGCCGATTCAATCCGTCTGCATAACCGATAGGAATAGCGGCAATCCGAGAACGACGTGTAAGTACTCCACGTCGGCTATATCCGACCGTCTGGTCCTCATCCAGTTCTTTAATTTGTAAAATCGTAGTTTTCAACGTCGAGACAGTACGCAAGTCCGTATCCATCCCGCAAGCCGAAATGCCGTAAAGACCTATCCCCAAACGAACGGCCTCCATCTGCTCTTCGGTAAACCGGGTAATTCCGGAAGTATTCAGAATATGCCGCATTACCGGTTGGGGAGTAGCAGATTGCACCGCAACGGCACACTCCTTAAACAAAGCGATCTGCTGACGTGAGAAAGCATCGAAACGAGGTTCGTCGCTTCCGGCAAAATGAGAAAATACAGATCGTGCCATCACTGTCGTTTGAGATTTCAGCCGCTCCGACAAACGTGGCATATCTTCCAATGTAAATCCGAGTCTATGCATTCCCGAATCTATCTTGACATGTATCGGATAACGCATAATTCCCTGTCGTTCTGCTTCATATATTAAAGCATCCAATAATTTAAAACTATAGACTTCCGGTTCAAGAGAATAACGGAACAACGTACGGAAACTATTCATTTCAGGATTCATAACCATAATCGGCATCGTTATGCCGGCTTTCCTCAACTCAGCGCCTTCGTCCGCCACAGCCACGGCCAGATAATCGCATCCCCGATCCTGCAGAGTTTTAGCCAACTCATACGAACCCGCTCCATAACCGAAAGCTTTCACCATACAAATAATTTTGGTTTCAGGTTTCAGCTTTTGTTTATAATAATTATAATTATCTATAATTGCATCCAGATTAACTTCCAAAATCGTTTCATGCTGCTTCAATTCCAAAGCTTCCGAAATTTCTTCAAAATGATAATTCCGAGAACCCTTGATCAAGATAAGCTCATTCGAGAAACACTCTGCCGCCCCTGACGACAAAAACTCTCCGGTAGTAGAATAAAATTCCGCTTCCATAGGGAAAAGGGACTTATATGACAAAAGCTCCCGGCCTATCCCTATAAACCTGTCGATCTTCTTATGAATGACAATCTCGGCAACACGCCGATACAACTCATCGGGCGACATTCCCGATTGCAATATATCCGACAATATCAACGTACGTCTCATTCCCCGTGCCGCCGAACGCCTGTTCTGAAAATCAAGGGCAATATCCAAAGAATTAATGTCCGAATTATACGAATCATTAATGATAAGACAACCATTACGACCCTCTTTTACCTCCATACGCATAGCGACAGGCTCAAGCTTACACATGCGAGCTGCAATTTCTTCTCCGGTTTTACCCAAGTAAAGCATAACCGCCAGACAATGTATCGCATCTTCTATCGATGCATCTTCTACAAAAGGTATCGTAAATGAAGAAGAAAAACGCAAATAATCATAATCGATACGGGTCGAATCTTCTCCTTTTACAATTTTAGAAATATATAAAGCCCTGTCTTTGTCTTTTCTCGACCAGGCTATTTCCCGTGTTCCCATGCACATTTTTTCGGCAGAATCTACAATCAGAGGATCATCTCCATCATAGATAACCGATTCGGAATGCGTAAAAAGAGAAAGTTTCTCGATACATTTCTCCTGCATCGAAGAAAATCCCTCCTGATGGGCATCTCCCAAATAAGTCAAAATACCGAATGTCGGTTTTATTATCGCTTCCAACTTATCCATTTCTCCGGGTTTGGAGATTCCGGCTTCAATAACGGCAAGCTCGGTATTCTCATCGATTTCCCAAACAGAAAGCGGCACTCCGATCTGAGAATTATAGCTACGCGGAGAACGCACCATATTATAATCCTCATGCAATAACTGGTAAAGCCACTCTTTTACTACGGTTTTCCCATTACTCCCGGCAACTCCTATCACCGGAATCTTGAAACGTTTTCGATGTGCAGCTGCAAGACTTTGCAAAGCAGACAAGGTATCTTTTACCAAAAGGAAATTGGCATCTGCCATCTGCTTCCGGTCTTCCGGTAAAGAGCTCACGACAAAGTTACGGACACCTTTTCTATACAAGTCTCCTATATATCGATGAGCATCGTTACGTTTTGTCACCAATGCAAAAAAAAGAGTCTTTTCGGGGAAAGTCAAAGAACGACTATCCGTTAATAAATCCGATACCGTACACTCATGTACTATATCGCACTTTGCCTGTAAAATGCAAACGATATCTGTTATTTTATAATTCATCCGGTTATAATGTTTTTAAAAACAACTCCAGAGAATCTATCTCTTTCGAAAGATCAAAGTAAGAATATTTTTCCCGGATTTTTTTCAGTTTAAACAAATTTTGCATAGTAAAATCCCGGAATGCGTCCTTATCCGGAGTAAGAGGGCGATGATTCAACG
This sequence comes from Coprobacter sp., assembly GCF_982436375.1. Lineage (NCBI taxonomy): Bacteria > Pseudomonadati > Bacteroidota > Bacteroidia > Bacteroidales > Barnesiellaceae > Coprobacter > Coprobacter sp. The sequence continues at coordinate 2,691 of NZ_CEWDCG010000244.1, forward strand.
CTTTTTCAAGACGTTCCCACTCCCGGTTCAAGGTCTGGGTCTCTTCAGAGAAACACGCTTCGGAAAAACGCTCCCAAATATATCTTATCGCCTGCTCATTCGGATGTGTCATTCCGGCATCATAAAAACGGTAATCCCTCAACTCGTCCATAACGATCTCATAAGAAGGAAAATAGATGCACCTATCAGGATACATCCGACATAACTCGTCCACGAATAAAAGCAAGACAGATTTACTAAGTTGGTTTTCATGCGCACCGTCTCTTAAATGACGGATCGGGCTGACCGTAAACATAATTCTTAATTCGGGGTTCGAATCTGACAAACGTTCTATCAGAGGAATCCATCCCCGAATCATCTCATCGACTCCGACACGACGACGATCGAACAACGAAGCCGGCAATTTATGACAATTAGCAACCACCTTTCCGGTCTCCCGCAAAGAATAGACGTATGCCGTACCAAAAGTCACCAACAGCCAAGACGCCCGGTGCAGTTGTTCCGCTCCAGCCTTCAACTCCCGATTAATTCCGTCAATACATAGTTCCGGATCTGTATGTGAAAAACGGGAATGATGCCGAAAACTGTGCCAAAGATTACCATCCCGAAAAATATCATTTACCGTATATCGATAACCGTCCGACATCATTTGCAAAGCGTCTGCAATGGAAACCGGATTATACAAAATACCCGTAGGATTAATTTTTACATTAAATTTATGAGCAACCAATAAATGCCCTATATTCTCGGCAAAACAAGAACCCAACAACAAAATCTTATCCCGATGAGAGATCTGATGTTGCAATTTTTCACAAGGTACGATCGTTCTAAATTCCATGTAACAAACATACAAAAAATAATGAAGCTTTTTAGAGCCTATCTAAAATTTACTCGGACAAAGTTTAAGAAAAATCCACATGAACAGGCGGTTTCTCTCTCAATAGCAAAACCATACCGATACCGTCAACATCGTTATAGACCGGGAAAAAAGGTAAAAAACAACCGGATAATATTTTTTATTAGAGAAATTAAACAAACTTTTGAAATAACAAATCAAAAACTAAAAGATAATTTCCCCACGATATTTAACAAAAAAAATATCTCTCCGACAGATACATACAATAAAGC
>NZ_CEWDCG010000245.1:0-3793 GCF_982436375.1 Coprobacter sp.
TGTCATAATCCGGTCCATAAAGAACCTTGACCAAGTCTTCATCCGTGACATTCGTCAGGTCTTTGTCGGCTTTGTCCGACACATCCCCATAAATAGGTACGACAGACGTCTCCCAATAATCGCCATTCCAAAACAACATTATAACAGCATTTGTTTCGGTAGAGACCTCTATCGGAACACCCGCATTTAAAAAATTGGCAAATGTGATGTTTCCCGGCTTATTCGACAAATACAAATATGTCGTTTTTATTCCCGATTTGGCATTTGGCTCAAACGTTGCCGGATCATCTACCACTCCTTGCAACGGACCTTCTACCCGATTACTGTCTATCCATTTCTTGTTGAGAAAATCCCATACCCATATCGAATTGGTCTCTCCGTTCACGAAAAAACCACCGGGGATTCCTCCGTTAGGGTGTCTGGACAAAAATGCGCCGACTCCCCAATAATATCCCATAAATTTTCCTTGTGTAAACATTTTTCTGATCTTAAATAACTTATTTATAATTCTATAATTCCGGCAATACGACTCTTCCTGCCATTTGTGCCGCCATATCCGGTTGCCCCAATATTTCATAAACCATAGCTGCGCAGACATATCCAACAGCATCCGCCAACCTGACCGGGACATCATAACCGCCATCCTGCATTTCCAGGACAGGTACATACACTGCACTATCGACCTCATGAACACGTAAAGACGCAGGTAACGAATAATAATCCAGAACAACCCTATCCGATGCAGACATAGATAAAACGGCAACAGGCTTATTCACCCCTCCTCGCACATACCGATTATATTGCAGTTCGCTTTTTGCATGGCAAGAATTTATAAACCGGGTTACCGGACGATTCCAACCTTTCATTTTAAAAGAAAGCACTCTCAACACCTTTTCCGGGAAAACCACTCTGCCACTGCCATCCTGGCGTTTTTCCGGAAATAAAACATCTTTACACTCCTTTCCTTCTAACAGATGAACCGGAGCTGTAATAAATACCCGGGCAATCGCATCCGGGAGTTTAGCACGAATATACTCTCCCACATCGACTCCAAAAATGTCTATTTCAGCAGTCTCATTCTCCGGAAGCAATTCTTCCATATTCGTCCGGATTTTCTTCAACCACTTTTCTTCCGATTCCAGCATATCTACTTCTGTTTTTATAGATTACTCTTCAACAAAGGGAACACTATTCCATTCTTCTTTGCAGACTTTTCAATTCTCTCAGGAGAAGACAATTCATATTCAGGAACAGAATATGGCTTTTTTCTCAACAACTCTTTGGCATTCTGCCAAGTTTTAATATAAGGGATCGGCTTTAATTCAATTTCTTTTTCATCACAAAAGCAAGTCTCCTCCAGCAAATAAAATTTGCGCCCATATCCACTATCCGACTCGATTGCTCTTTGCAAATCGACATCTGTCGTCGCATAATAACCGTGAACATTGTCCTTCGAGATAAAATGAATACGTACGTTACGGTTTCCGACTTGTACAACCGTACTTAAATTTCCATGACGAGTCTCGTATGTTTTTATATTCTTCATATTCTAAAATCTGGAAATTAATAATCGAGATGATGTGATCCGGGACAGATCACATCATCATTACAAAAAAATTATGCTGTTTTAGGTACAATACGCATATGAGCTGCCGGATAGCGCAGGGTCAAGCAACTTGCTTCTGTAAGTACAAGAGCATCGGTATTCCGGATACCAGCACCCTTCAGATCGAGTTTCTGACTTCCGAACGGTACGTGAGCCCATTTTGAGATAAACTCCGGATCGAAAATAAACCCGTAATCGCTCATCCCGCAGTCATCAAAAACCTCGGAATACAAGATAAAGAGCTTACCGAATTTTGATTTAATTTCAGAAAAGTCTATTCCCCATTTTACAAAATCATCATTAGCCGATACCACTTTGGTAATCTCCAGCTTGTTTATGCGACCGATAAAGTCCGAACCGCCGATCAACACCTTTCGTTTATTCCCCCCATTTCCGGTAAACGCCTCTTTCATAATATCGATAAGATCATTTTGAGTAAGCTCTGATTTCGGATCAAATTCATATTCTTTTCCGGCTTGCCACCAAATTCCGCCTGTTAAAGAAACATTTTCTTTTTTCTTAGAATCATATATCATACGTTTTACACCGAACATGAATGTTTTTTCCATCCCCAAACGCATATCGTAAATTGCGGCCTCCTCAGAATCAGAAAAATCCCATTCCACCTCTTTATTCGCAATTTTCTGGAAAGTAGATTGTTCTACCTGCATTTTAAATATCTGACAGAAATTCTGCTCTTTCACCGGAAGCGCTTCGAATTGCGCGGTCTGCACATCCAACTCCGTGGCGGCACGCCCCATCCGTATAAATGTCGTACCTTTATCGATAGATGGAACACAATTCTCAATCGATCCTATTTTTTTCCCGTTGATTGCATAAACATTCAATTCTCCATTTTCTTCTTTACTGGAAATATAAAGCACCAAATCGGCTTTCGATTCCGTCACACCGTCTGCTTCATAGCCTTTAACTCCTTGAACGAGAATCGTCTCAGAAACTTCGAAAATGTCGTTATTCGTTGTGTTCAATTTGACTTTCTGAGAAGCAGCCGTAACATCAGAAGAGGTCGGTTCTGTATAAGCGACATTCAATGTCGCTTTAGTAGGTTTTACATCTACCGAATAATAGTCGACAATCATAGATCCCGAACGGCGAGCTCCCGTCCAACGAGATAATTGATCTATCGGAGTGGACATAGGTCGTATTTTGGTAATCCGTTTATCGACCTCACTCATGAGAAGCCCTTCGCTCTCACGACGACTAATATCCGTAGTCAGCGGTTCTCCGGTCAATATTTTTCCACCCGACATACCCGGTATTACCGCCGCCATTGCAAACGTACAATCCCGATAAATCACGACCAATAAAATCACGACCAGAATTGCAACCATCCAAAACCAGAAATCTTTCGATTTCAAAAACTTAAATACTCTATTCATTACTAATTGTTTTTAAAAGATAAATAATCGGTTAATTATACTTGCTGATGTTAATTCATTAAATGTTTATTTGATTTTACATGTCCCACACACTGCGACGACGTCTCAATCCGAATCCCGGAGTCAGGTTCTCTTCCTCTTCACTCCTTGACGAACGGTTATTATGCAATCCCGGCAAGGCGTCTCCATCCGATTGTCTTTTCTCCAGCAAAATGCGTTCGTTACGACCTCTTACTTCTGCAGCCCTCTCTGCACATCCCAGATCATTATCATAATTGACCCCTTTGAATAATATTTCCAAAACATCCGGTGTAAAGTCGCTCATAAACACATGTTCACAGATATGATGCACTCTCTCGAGAAAATTATCGAAATCATTGTCACTCATATTTTTCGCTTCTTTAAACCGGCTGATCGCACGCTTGCTGTGTTCCCAATTTTCGGCCATCTCCTTTTCAAGTTTACGGTTTGCCGACATACGGGCAAGAAACTCATCATTCTCTTTTTGTAATTGCGCCATACGATTTTCATCATTGGCACACTCCAATACATCTTTTCCGAAATACCTCACACAAGCGACCAATGCGTCCTCTCCGGATATTACATCAGAAATAAACCCTCCCATTTTCGGATTACTGATAAAAAGTGTGGCAAGTTTCGTCTGGTCATCCCGCAACTTTTCATACCGGTCGCACAAATGCGTGTCATACTCTACTAAAGCATCAAAAAACGTATCGTCGCTGTCTAAAAGACGGTCGGGAAAACGTTTTCTCAATTTCTCCAGAAT
>NZ_CEWDCG010000246.1:0-3743 GCF_982436375.1 Coprobacter sp.
CAATAAAATATTTTACTTAATTCTTGCATATAAATATAAAAATAATTATTTTTATGAACCTTAAAGCCTGTCTGAATTTTGCCCAGGTCAGGTTTGAGAGTTTCTTTCGAGGATATTTTTCTGTTTTTACAAGGAGGATAGCGGGCTATCTGACGAGGGAAAACAGGAAAAGAGACCGGAAGAAAACGCAAAAATGACCTGATAATATTTTTTTGTCGGAAAATTAAGACAGGTTCTTAAATTTTTATTCCATGAAAATCAAAATACAGATACTGATTTTAATTATCTTACCGGCATTGCCTGCATTCTCCCAGTTTTCAGGCTTTCCCGACATTACACCAAGACCGCCCGAACCGGCGACATTGAAACCGGATATTCGAATAGGAAACGAGCCCTCATCATCAAGAGGTTATTCATATCCCGGCATCCGTCACCCGCACCACACAGACACATACGATTACGATTCTGAGATATTACATCGCAGGAATCTTATCAACCGAAAGATTATCGAAGAGGCAACTGCTCATATAAAAGAACGAGAAAATGCCATGAAACTGGCAAGGCAATTGCTCGATCACGGATTTCCGTCATGGGCAAGAGAGAAAGGAACTGCATGTTTTTATTCGGCATTCGACGAACTATGCGGAATGCTTCACGATTCGCTCCCCATGAATTTGGGAAGAGCCATATTTATCACTGAAAACGCATTTTTAGAAAATACGATGAACTACAATGCGTTCGAAGCATCTCTACAAAAACGAATAGATTTGTGCAATTGGAAACTCAATGAACTGAAAAAGAAAACATCCGATGATTTCACCAAAAACGCCGTACTCTACAGCCTAATGACCGATACTTTTACCGTTTGCCTGCCCGGTACGGAAAAACAGATCATCCACTACCCCGTACAGTATAATCTGGATGATTACAGAAGTGAAAAAAATTTTACGAGCCACTTCATAACCACATTACTGGCAACTAACCGGGGACAATGTCATTCTATGCCTTTACTATATATGATTCTTGCCGAAAGATTGGGCTCCGAGGCCTATTTATCTTTTGCTCCGCATCACAGTCTGGTAAAAATACGGGGGAATAACGGAGAATGGTACAATTTGGAAATTACATGCAGATATATACTGTCCGACTACCATTACATGAACCATAGTTTCATCAAGACCGAAGCGATCCGCAGCGGCCTGTACCTCTCTGCTTTGGACAAAAAAGAGACGCTGGCTTCGATAGTCGCACTGCTCGGACGCTATTACCTGTTAAAATACGGATATGACCCTTTTATTTTAAAATGTGCCGAAGAAGCAAAAAAATATATGAAAGTTCCCTTGGACGCGTTGATTCTGGAAGCAAATTATGAAACACGACTGACTATGGAAGTTGCCCGTCTGTTGAATATACCGACTCCCCAAGCAATGAGGGAGATGTGTCCCGAAGCATACAAACACTACGAACACATGCAGGAAATATATCGTAAAATAGACGATACAGGGTACGAAAATATACCGCCTGAAGTCTATGACCGTTGGCTGAAACATATAGAACAGGAAAAGGAGAAAGAAAAACGGCATCCTCGTTCCCCGTTCATACAGATTATAAAATAAACTGCAAATCGAGAGCGGAAACGACGGATTTTTTCGACCGATTATGCCGAGATGCAGCATTTATTCTAATGAAATTAAAGTTTTAAACTCAATAATATGAGAAAAGCGTTTTTATCTACCCTACTGTTCGCCTTTTGTTGCCTGACAACTTGGGCGCAAGACAACAAGAGCAACGAAAATCCGTTTGCCGAAATAGGAATCCGGGCTTCGGTCGCATCGTTCAGTAAAAATCCCGAGTTTCATGACCGCAACCGTACGGTAGAGATCGGATCGGTACTGTTCGATACGAAAACCGGAGAGGTTATCGGGCTCATCGATGAATCCGTTCCGGGGATTTCCCCCGATGTAACAAGTATGAGCATCGATCCGAACTGTGAGAGATATTACTCTATATCGCCTTATGCGTATGCGCTGAATAATCCGGTCAGATTCGTCGATCCGGACGGAAGAGACCCGAAAGACAAAGTCGTCGGATTCGGAATCGGCTTGTTGACAAACATTATTCCCGGGACAGGCGAATTAAGAGACCGTTATAGCCCGACAGATCCGGACGACTATAATAACGCTCTGCGCAATGTCGACAATGCGGCTATCGTTTTGGGAAGCGGCATGATCGATGCCGGAGGCGGTGGCATGGCAATGGGTGGAGCGATCGCCGTATCCGGACTGGCCGTTACGGCCGTAAGCGGCGGGACGGCTGCCATTGCCGGATTACCGACGGCCGTCGTCGGAGAGACCCTTGTGGGAGCAGGTACTGCAACAGCAAGTACCGGGGCTGTACTAATGGCGAACGGAAACAAGAACCGGAATGAAGGATATAACAGAGGAAAATCCAAAGCAAACGAAATCACTTTTATCCAAGGAAAAGGAGAAAAGGGGATAAAAATAACCGTCAAAATCCCGGAAGGGTACAGGCTGATCAATGAACGGCATAAATCTAAAATTTTCTACAACGGAAAAAATTATATATCTCCGGATATCGACGGACATAACGGAGGCATCTGGAAAATGGGAAAAACAATAAAAGATCTTAATAGCATAGACAAGCGAATGGGAACATTCGATGAAAATCTAAATAGAATAAAGAAATAATGTTATGAAACTGGAAAAAGAGTATGACGATTCATGGAGATGGACTGCGGATTTGATCGTCAAGTATGCACCGGAAAATTATGACGAACGAGGCATTTATAGAAAGGATGAATGGACCTCATCATCTGATATAGGAGAAATCTATGACGGAAAGCGGTTTACCCGGGAAGAGTATTTGGAGACGGAAGATAAATACGTACAGGCGGTAATCAGAGGAATGGAATTGGCCGGTTGTTCTTTCCTGACAGTAGAGTATTTGTCTATTCATAGAAATAAAAGAAATATGAAGCGCTTTACACCCAAAGATCCCAAAGATCCCTTACATGAACAAAATAAAGCTTTATATGATATGTTCCTGAGCATAAAGGATGGCATGCGCATACATATCTCCCAAATAGAGAAAGCCGTACGTTTAATTTTAAGGGAGTTTATGGACTGTGATCTGACCAACAAGAAAAAAGATTTTTATGTCCGATTCGGGTTCGACTATTATATGACGTTCAACAGTAATATAGATAAATGCATTCTTAAAAAAGAGATCGAGAAAATCGGTCTGTATTTCAATCCGAGATGACAAGAACTCGGACAAGAGATTCTCTAAGGCTTGCAATAAAATATTTTTTAGCAATGTTATGAAACTGGAAAAAGAGTATGACGATTCATGGAGATGGACTGCGGATTTGATCGTCAAGTATGCACCGGAAAATTATGACGAACGAGGCATTTATAGAAAGGATGAATGGACCTCATCATCTGATATAGGAGAAATCTATGACGGAAAGCGGTTTACCCGGGAAGAGTATTTGGAGACGGAAGATAAATACGTACAGGCGGTAATCAGAGGAATGGAATTGGCCGGTTGTTCTTTCCTGACGGTAGAGTATTTATCTATTTACAGAGATAAGAGAGAGATGAAACGCTTTACACCCAAAAATACCCTATATGAACAGAATAAAGACCTATACGATATGTTCCTGAGCATAAAGGAAGACATGCGCATACATATCTCCCAAATAGAGAAAGCCGTACGTTTAA
>NZ_CEWDCG010000247.1:0-3740 GCF_982436375.1 Coprobacter sp.
TTTTCAACTGCTGATTCGCATTATTCATAATAATCGCAAGTTACACATTCCGGAAAAAAGAATATGTAAAATTTGTACAGGCTCTTAAAATTTAGCCAAAGCTTGTTCTATATCGGCAATTATGTCATTTACATCTTCAATACCAACCGATAAGCGAATCAGATCGGGAGCAACTCCTGCTTCGATCAATTGCTCGTCGGTAAGTTGACGATGAGTGTGGCTTGCCGGGTGAAGTACACATGTGCGTGCATCTGCCACATGTGTTACGATACAAGCTAATTTTAAGCTATCCATGAATTTTATAGCATCTTCACGGCTTCCTTTCAAACCGAATGCAATTACTCCGCAAGAGCCGTTCGGCAAATATTTCTGTGCTAATTCATAATATTTGCTGCTTTTTAATCCGCAATAATTTACCCATGCGACTTTATCGTTAGCCTCAAGGTATTCGGCAACCTTTTGTGCATTTTGACAATGCCGGGGTACACGTAAATGTAAAGTCTCCAGTCCGAGATTTAGTAAAAATGCGTTTTGAGGAGATTGTATAGAACCTAAGTCACGCATTAGCTGGGCTGTGGCTTTAGTTATATAAGCCATTTTCCCGAAAGCTTTAGTATAAGTCAGTCCGTGGTACGATTCATCCGGTTGCGTCAACCCCGGAAATTTATCAGCCTGAGCTTCCCAGTCGAAGTTTCCGCTATCGACAATAACTCCGCCTACGCAAGTTGCGTGTCCGTCCATATATTTTGTTGTGGAATGAGTTACGATGTCAGCTCCCCATTCGAACGGACGGCAATTTATCGGAGTGGCAAAAGTATTGTCAACGATCAGGGGAACTCCATGCTTATGTGCAATTTGAGCAAACTTTTCAATATCGAGCACATCTATGCTTGGGTTCGATATGGTTTCACCGAACAAGGCTTTGGTATTCGGGCGAAAGGCTTTGCTGATCTCCTCTTCACTGTCGTCGGCATTGACGAAAGTACATTCTATTCCTAATTTTTTTAGGGTTACGCCGAATAAGTTGTATGTTCCGCCGTATATGGTAGAAGAGCAAACGAAATGATCTCCGGCTTGGCATATATTGAAGATAGCATAAAAATTAGCCGCTTGTCCCGAAGAAGTTAACATGGCCCCGATACCGCCCTCTAAAGCTGCGATCTTTGCAGCTACGGCATCATTAGTAGGATTTTGTAATCGAGTATAAAAATAACCAGACTCTTCCAGATCGAACAATTTTGCCATTTGTTCACTGGTCTCATATTTGAATGTCGTGCTCTGATAAATCGGTAATACTCTCGGTTCTCCTTTTTTCGGATTCCATCCTCCTTGTACGCAAAGAGTTGCCCGGCTGAATTTTTTTTCCATATTTAAATTTACTTTATAATATTAGCAATGTTTATGTCGGGTACAAAAATAGAAATAATTATTGATGATAATGATGTGTAGAGGTGTATTGTAATATAAAATAAGAAAGTGTGGTTATAAATAAAATTATTTGTCCGATAAGAATCGATATATCTGTTCTTTAGAAAGAACTCTATACAATTAATCTCGTTTTTTGCACCGATATTTCTATAAATTGAAAAAATATTTTTATTGTTGTCCTGACATAAATCCTACCTTTGTTGAAACAAAAAATAATTGTTATATCATGAAAAAGACGTTTTTTATTTGTACGATCTTGGTTTGTATTTTTACGAATATTCGTGCTCAATGGAAACCCGTAGGAAATAGGATTGTAACACCTTGGACAGAAAAGGTGGATGTGACTTCGGTTTTACCGGAATATCCTCGTCCGATTATGGAACGAAATGAATGGAAAAACTTGAATGGACTATGGGAGTATGCTATAACGGATGTCGGAAAAAGTTGTCCGAAGCAGTTTGATGGGCAGATATTAGTCCCCTTTGCAGTTGAATCGGCTTTATCCGGTGTCGGGAAAGCTGTTGGAAAGGAGAAGGAGTTATGGTATTGCCGAACGTTTAATATTCCTTCGTCTTGGAAAAATAAAAAAATCCTGCTTCATTTTGGTGCTGTAGATTGGAAAGCGGATGTTTGGGTAAATGGTATAAAGGTGGGTAATCATACAGGAGGATTCACCCCTTTTTCTTTTGATATAACCGCAGCTCTTGTAGCGAAAGGTGATAATCAGTTGATGGTGAAAGTTTGGGATCCTACGGATGATGGTTATCAACCGAGAGGAAAACAAGTAAAAAATCCCGGAGGTATTTATTATACCCCTGTTACGGGAATTTGGCAAACGGTATGGTTAGAGCCGGTGTCTGAGAAATATATAGAAAAATTGCGTATTACACCGGATATCGATAAGCATTTGCTGACTGTAGAAGTCGACCGGAATGTGGTTTCTGATGAAGATTTGATTGAAGTAAAAGTTTATGATGAATCTAAACTGATTGCGACTGCCCGAAGTATTAACCGAGAACCGCTCGTTGTATCTATGCCTCAAGATAGTAAATTATGGAGTCCTGATTCTCCATTTTTATATACATTGAAAATATCTTTGAAGAATGGCGATAAAGTGTTAGATCGGGTTGATAGCTATGCAGCTATGCGTAATTATTCTGTCGGGCGTGATGCTGCAGGAATTGTTCGGCTGAGGCTAAATAATCAGCCCTTGTTCCAGTTTGGGCCATTGGATCAAGGTTGGTGGCCGGATGGACTATATACAGCTCCTACCGATGAAGCTTTGAAATACGATATTCAGAAAACGAAGGATATGGGTTTTAATATGATAAGAAAACATGTCAAAGTCGAACCTGCACGTTGGTATGCTTATTGCGATAAGTTGGGCATCATTGTCTGGCAGGATATGCCGAATGGCGATCGTGGACAACAATGGCAAAACCGCAGTTATTATGAAGGGCCTGAAATGTATCGTTCTTCCGAGTCTGAAGCATGTTATCGAAAAGAGTGGAAAGAGATTATCGATTATCTTTATTCTTATCCTTGTATTAGTACATGGGTACCGTTTAATGAAGCTTGGGGACAATTCAAAACGGTCGAGATTGCAGAATGGACAAAACGGTATGATCCTACACGTTTGGTAAATCCGGCGAGTGGAGGTAACCATTTTACCTGCGGAGATATGCTCGATTTGCATAATTATCCTACTCCTGATTTGTATTTGTACGATGCACAGCGGGCTACGGTTCTGGGTGAATATGGTGGAATAGGGCTTATTATAAAAGGTCATCTGTGGGAACCTGACCGTAATTGGGGATATATTCAGTTCAATTCTTCAAAAGAGGCGACAGACGAGTATTTAAAATATGCCGATCAATTATATGATTTGATTTTCAAAGGCTTTTCGGCGGCTGTTTATACTCAGACAACGGATGTAGAAGTTGAAGTCAACGGATTGATAACGTATGACCGTAGAGTAATCAAATTAGATGAAAAACGGGTGAACGAGATTAATAGTCGTATTTGTAAGTCTCTAAATAGATAAGCGGGTAGTTTCAAAATTGGACTTTTTAGAAAAAACTAAGGTTGATAGACCGAATAAACTCATGTAATAGTTATTCATAAATAATTACTGAGTCAGTTTGTCAGAATCTGCAAGATTATCCTAAAATAGTTCTTGCAGATTCTTTTTAATAGTTATGATTATAAAAAAGTCTTGAAAAATTTGTATCGTATGAAATTTTTTGTACCTTTGCAATCGCAAATATCGCGGGGTGGAGCAGTGGTAGCTCGTTGGGCTCATAACCCAAAGG
>NZ_CEWDCG010000248.1:0-3687 GCF_982436375.1 Coprobacter sp.
CTTTAATGCATCTAGAATTATTTTATAAAGTCATAATATGCCATCATCTAACTATACATAAATTACACACTTATGAAAAAAATTTTTCCAACACGCAAAAAGGGTATTTCCTTTCTACCCAAAAAATGGATATTAGCAATCTGTTTAGTAAGTATTGCCGGAAATACTCCGGCTACACAGCCCCCAAAATCAGGTAAGGCATACGTTGTCTCCAACGCACATCTGGATACCCAATGGTTATGGACTGTGAGGACATCGATCATAGATTATATTCCTCGTACCATTTATCAGAACTTAGCGCTTATACACGACTATCCCGATTATATTTTCAACTTTGAAGGAGCTGTAAAATATAACTGGATGAAAGAGTACTATCCCCTTGACTACGAAAAAGTAAAAGAGGCTATAAAAAACGGGAGATGGCATGTATCCGGTTCTTCTTGGGATGCCAATGATGTAAATGTCCCGTCTCCCGAATCCAGTTTCAGGAACATATTGCTCGGACAAGAATTTTATAAAAAAGAATTCGGACTGAAATCGACCGACATTTTTTTACCCGACTGTTTTGGTTTCGGTTACACGCTTCCTTCTATTGCCAAACATTGCGGCCTCATAGGCTTCTCCACTCAAAAATTGGGATGGCGCAAAAAACCGTTTTACGGAGACTCGAAAATACCTTTCACCATAGGACGCTGGAAAGGTATTGACGGAGCAGAACTGATATGTGCTTTAGATTGTGGTAGTTATGTACATAATTTTAAAGACGATGATCTTACAAAAGATAATGATCTGATACAGAGTGTAGAAAGAGATCCTATGCGCACGGCATACCGCTATTTCGGTGCCGGAGACAGAGGGGGTTCTGCAATGCCTGTCTCCGCTATGGCAATAGAAAAAGCCCAAGTTTCAGGAGACGGACCGATAGAAATTGTCTGCGCATCTTCCGACCAACTATACAAGGACTATTTACATTCCGGAAAAGTAAAAGAGTTACCGGTATTCGACGGCGAATTGCTAATGGACGTACATGCTTCGGGATGCTACACCTCCCAATCGGCAATGAAACGATTCAATCGCAGAAACGAACAATTAGCAGATGCCGCAGAACGGGCATCCGTAATGGCCGAATGGCTCGGCGCTCTACCCTACCAAAGCAAAACCTTGACCGAAAGCTGGCAACGTTTCATCTGGCATCAATTTCATGATGATCTTACAGGAACAAGTATTCGGGAAGCATATCCTTTTTCTTGGAATGATGAGATTCTTTCCCAAACTCAGTTTATGCAGGTGATGAACACGGCAAGCGGTGCAGTTATTTCAGGAATGAACACAAAAGTCAAAGGTATTCCGGTCGTAATCTATAATCCGGCTGCTTATGCCCGTAAAAATATTGCCGAAGCCTTTATCCCCACAGATAAATTTCCTTCAGGTATAAAAGTTTACACTCCCGACGGAAAAGAAACTCCCGCACAAATACTCGGATATACCGACGGAAAAGCCCACATCTTATTCACGGCAAATGTCGATCCGGTGAGTTATAGCGTATACGACATTCGTTTATCCGGAAAACAAAAAAATACGAAAACTCTGATAACCACTGCAAACTCTATCGAAAACAGTATTTACAAGGTCACTCTAAACTCCAATGGCGATATATCTTCGATCATAGACAAAAGAGTCGGCAAAGAACTTGTTAAAAATGGAAAGGCTATACGTCTCGCTTTATTCCGAAACAATATGTCGAACGAATGGCCGGCATGGGAAATTATTAAAAGCGTAATAGATGCCGAACCCGAATCCATAAAAGAAGATGTCAAAATCACAATAGAAGAAAATGGAGGTTTACGATCTGTGCTGAAAGTAGAACGTAAATACGGTGACAGTAAATTTACTCAACGCATTTGCCTCACCGAAGGTGCTGCTGATGATCGCATCGACATCATTACCGATATAGACTGGGCAACAAAGGCTTCATTATTAAAAGCCGAATTTCCGCTATCCGTATCCAATAAAGAAGCTACTTATGATTTAGGATTAGGAAACATAAAAAGAGGCAACAACACAGAACTTGCTTATGAAGTCTACGCACAACATTGGGCTGATCTTTCTGATAAAGACGGATCTTACGGTGTCTCAATTCTAAACAACTGCAAATACGGTTGGGACAAGCCTGACGATAATACGCTTCGCCTGACTTTGCTGCACACACCAGGTTCTGACAAACGATATGCACATCAAAGAACTATGGATTTCGGACACCACCAGATCATTTACTCCATAGTAGGACATACTCAATCTCTCGAAAATGCAGGAATCATACAAAAAGCTGAAGAGTTGAATCAACCGTTAATAACTTATATTGCACCTAAACATAACGGCGTATTAGGAAAAACAATATCATTCGTAAATTCAGATACACCTCAAGTAGCCGTCAAAATGCTGAAAAAAGCCGAAAACGGGAACGGATACGTCTTACGGGTTTATGAAACAGCCGGAAAAGAAGTGAAAGATGCACATATTTCTTTCCCGACAGATATAGAATGGGCTCGTGAGGTGAACGGGATCGAAGAAAATGTCGGAGATGTACCTGTATCCGGGAACTCGATTTCTATCAGTTGCAGTAAGTTCCAGCCTAAAACTTTTATTGTGAAACTGAAAGATCCGAACCACAAATTACAATCGGCAGAGAGCAAAAGTATTGCTTTGAGTTATAACGCAAACGGCATATCGACAGACTATTTTGCCGAAATAGCTGATGTAGATGGAAATAAATGCTCTTATGCTGCAGAACTATTACCTGCAGTCTTAGAGGTAAACGGGATACCTTTTAAAATGGGAAAAGCCGGGATAAACAATATAATTAAATGTAAAGGCGACACAATCGACATACCTCAGGATAAAACATACGACAAAGTGTATATACTTGCTGCCGCAACAGACAAAGATCGTACAGCCACATTCCGTATAGGAGATCAAGTTGTCGATCTGAAAATCCCGTACTATAGCGATTTCTATTCGCAATGGGGATTACAGAATTTCAGTGAAGGGTATGTAAAAGACGGTGTTATCGCCCATGTAGGCACACATCGCCACCATCAGGTATTAGGACTTGAAGGTTCTAACCAATATGTATTCCGCAACGAACCGTATCAATTTACCTATATCTATCGTCTGGAATTAGACATACCGAAAGGTGCGTCCAAAATTATCCTACCCGATAACGAAAATATCGTTGTATTTGCCGCAACAGCAAGCATCGATCCTGCTAATAATATAAAACAGGCAATAGAACCGAGAGCTTTGCCTAAACAAACTCGGGTAATCGAATATGCTAAGAATTAAGTAAAAGGAAAACTTCAAGACCAGACACCCTGATGGAATAATTCATCAGGGTGTCTGGTCTTTATTATATATTCACAAGCATTTCTTATACAGAATATTGTGCCTATTCCCTTTTTATATTAACTTTGAAGCCCAAAACAATGTTGATTTTTCACCACTTTAGGCTGGTATAAGTTGTCAATATATGGCACAGACAATTAAAAGACAAAACCAACATTCATAGAATAGTTATATCTATTTTAATCCCACTTAAAACATATTTTAGGACATAATCAAATATTGTATATTACCATAGTATATAAATATATTTATACTTTACTGATTTACAAACCTATATAAGCACTG
>NZ_CEWDCG010000249.1:0-3645 GCF_982436375.1 Coprobacter sp.
ATGTTAATCTGCCAGATTATGTTGCATATTACATAAAAATACTGCATCTTAGCTTCGAGTTTAGCCTATAAGGATGTATAACAATTATGCTTCTTCTTCCTTGATTTGGTTAGGAGAAATAAAATTCTTCATTCGCTGTAAAAGTGCTATTCTACGTGTTAACTTGATAAAAATGACTTAGAGAAAGGTTGTTTAATAAATAATTTTATTGCCAGAGTAAATAAAAAGACTATACTTGAATATTTGAAGTTTCGTCTGTATTACCGGGAATATTAATTTTTTGAGCTCTCTGATAGTTGAAATATGAAACAAGAAAAATTGTTTAAGCATAGATATTTTTATTTGCAGTCAGCAGGTCTTTTGCCTCTTTTCCTGGTATCGTTAACCAATAATCATTTGACAGAGATTCATACGGTAAAACTGGCATTGTTTATAGGTTTGATTTGTCTATGTATCGAAATTTTTTACCGAATATTTTACCGACGATTTTTGCTTATGTTCGGAGTTTCAACTCTTACGTTGATCCAATTTGCTTCTTTGAAATTGCTTTTTTACAATTCCTTATTTCTTATTTCCAATACTGTTTTTTTAGGGATATTGCTTTTTATTAATATTTTGATCGTTCGAGGATTACATAGGATTTTACTTCATAGACATTCTCGTGGTTATTCACGCAAGGATCGCATAGTGATGGCGAATATAATGCATGAATTTATGTATATGTCCCGATTGTTGCTGTATGTGTTGAGTTTTTATTTGGCTGTCATGATTATATTCAATGCCTATTCACGCAATATGTATCCGGATATATACGTTTTTTTGAATTATCGTTTGAATCTTATTTTGATGGTGCTTTATTGGGTTTATGAGTGTATCCGGATTATTTTATTGAATAAAATGCTTTCTAAAGAAATATGGTTACCGATTATTAATGAATCTTTATCTGTTATCGGAAGAGTAGAAAAGCACGAGAGTTTCCGTCATGGGAATCGTTATCTTCATCCTCATCTGCGTGTCATCATTATGTGTGGTAATAGAATATATTTGCAACCGGGTCAAATAAAGGGAAGTTTATCGGGGCTTCATCTGGATACTCCAATATCTGAAGATTTGCGTTATGGAGAGACGCCTGATAAAGTGTTGAAAATAGCTACGGAAAAATATATTTCTGCGGAAAACCAGAATGTTCCGCGTAAAATATTGACGTCAAAGTTCAAAACCGATATCATGAATCGTGTAATTATGTTATATGTTTTGAATGTCTCCGATGAATCGTATGTCATTAATAAACCTCGTGGAGGAAAATTTTGGACGTCCGATCAGATTGATGCAGAATTGGGAAAAGGTGTGTTCAGTACCTGTTTTGAACAAGAGTATGAGCTTTTGAAGAATACGATTCTGCTTGCTTGGGAATATACTGAGAAAGAAAAATGAAATATATGTTTGATTTAGTAACGATATTAGGCCCTACAGCTTCTGGGAAAACTTCTTTGGCTGTTGCTTTGGCTGCTGATTTAAATACGGAAATTATAAGTGCGGATTCTCGACAGATTTATAGGCGTATGGATATCGGTACAGGAAAAGACCTGAAAGAGTATAAGTATAAAGATAAAGAAATCCCGTATCATTTGATTGATATTTGTGAACCGGGGTATAAATATAACCTTTATGAATATCAAAGAGACTTTAATGTAGTTTTTCAGGATTTGAGGACGAGAAAAAAATTCCCTATTTTATGTGGGGGAACAGGTCTTTATATAGAAACTGTCTTAAAAGGTTATAGCATGCCTCAGGTTCCTGAAAACAAAGAACTTCGTGAGAAGTTGAAGGACAAGACATTGACAGAGTTGACGTCCATATTGAAAACCTATAAGACTTTGCATAATACTACGGATGTAGATAGTTGTAAGCGGGCTGTAAGAGCTATAGAAATAGCCGAATTTTATAGAAATCAGCAACCGGAGGAGAGAAAAAACAAGCCATTGAACAGCTTTATCGTAGGAGTCGATATAGAAAGGGAAGCCCGTCGGAAAAAAATTTCTGAACGTTTGCGAATGAGGCTCGATTCGGGAATGGTGGATGAAGTGAGAGCTTTATTAAAAGAAGGAATCTCTCCAGATGATCTTATTTATTATGGCCTTGAATATAAATATCTGACAGAATATTTGGTAGGGAAATTTTCTTATGATGATATGATAAGTAAATTGGAAATCGCAATTCATCAATTTGCGAAAAGACAAATGACATGGTTCCGAGGAATGGAAAGGAGAGGTTTTTATATTTTTTGGTTAGATGCATTTTTACCTTTGGACGAAAAAATCATGAAAATTAAAGAACAACTGAAAAAATAGATACAGGGATATCCGGGCTATTCAGTAAAGAGAATGGAAAGTCAATCAAATGTTTAAGATGTCCCTGTACCTTTATATATAGTATTTATGGCTGTAAAACATTCCTATTTATAAATATGTTCGTCTGTATAGGGCAGTTTTTGTAGTAAAAAATATTATTTTTGCATCCGTTTGGATATAAATAAAATACAAATGGAAAATTGCATGAAGAAGGTATTTTTGTTTGTGATTTTTTTGAGTAGTTTCACAAGTGCTTATACTACAAATTTTTTGATTACAGACAGTGCACAAAATGTTCCCGTCAGATATTTGATTTCAAGGGAAACACCAGAAAAGATAAATCGTATAACAGATGCCAAATGGTTTCAGATGACCTATATTTCTGTTCCTTTAATTGTTACCGGCTCTTTGGTAGAAATGAAAAAAGAGCCTTTTAGGAGTTTAAGAAATGAATATGTCCCGTCATTTCATCATGGATATGATGATTATTTGCAGTATGTTCCTATATTTGCATTGGTCGGAATGAAAGCTGCTGGAGTTGAAAGTCGCAGCTCATGGGGAAGAATGTTGACTTCAGACGCTTTCTCTGCAGCTCTTATGGCTACGACTGTGAATGTTATGAAACTTGTTATAGATTCTCGGAGGCCTGACGGAACGGCTTTAAATTCTTTCCCTTCTGGGCATTCAGCAACGGCATTTATGGCTGCGACAATGTTTCATAAAGAATATGGCGTGCGTAGCCCGTGGTACAGCATAGGAGCATATACGGTGGCTACAGCAACCTCAGTTTCCCGATTATTGAATAATAGACATTGGGTATCTGATGTAATGGTAGGTGCGGGAATCGGAATTCTATCTACTGAATTAGGTTATTATTTTGCTGATTTAATATTTGGCAAGAAAGGACTTAGACACCCTCAATATGATTTTGATGTTACATATTCCGATATATCCTCTTTTTTAGGATTATATATGGGTTTTACAATGATGCCGCACCATATATCTCTTTCTCCGGAGATAAATTTCAATACCTCAACGGGAAGTACCGTAGGTGTGGAAGGTGCTTATTATATAACACCGTATGTGGGAGTCGGAGCTGAATTATTGGCAAGTAGTATCCCTATGAAAATACAGAGCGGATTGTCTGTGCCTTCTAATGCTCATTTAGAATCTGGAGCATTCAATACGATTACGACATCTTTGGGCGCATATTTTTCGTTACCGATTTCCAAACGCTGGTATTTAGCCTGAATAATTCATAGTCTCCACAAAAAAGAGAACGCCCTTCTTGTAT
>NZ_CEWDCG010000250.1:0-3630 GCF_982436375.1 Coprobacter sp.
CTATCATCTTCATATGCCATCTTGATTTTTAGGGACATTTACTGAATATCCCTATTTATCTTCATAGAGAATTATTACTCCCTTCTCTAAAATAGAGATCCTCCTTTTTAAATTTGCAAAACTCTACTTTTACTTATTAAGAAGCAAGCAATAAATACTAAAAAAACAGAAGTTAAAATCAGACTGTCACTCTTTGAGTAACCCCCCCGGCACTTACCAAATAAAGTCCTCTTGATTTAGGCTGAAGTTCAGACAATCCAGGACCAGCATACGTATCCATTACCAGACTACCTACAATAGTATAAACTTTGACTTTGACTTTTTTGGAAGAGCGAACATAAATAGAACCATTACTGGCATATATTTGAACAGAATCTTCGGGTAAATCATTTTGTACCATGTTGACTTCAGCAGACATAGGCATATAATTATCTGCCGTCCGGAAAAAATCTTGCCCATAAACAGACTCCTGACGAGCAGATACCTGAACTACAGCCCAAGATACCAACAACGTAAAAATGACTAGTTTTATAGTTTTCATATTTTCCTCTCCTTGAACAGATTCCTTAATTAGTGCCTAAAGATACATCTTTTTTGCCATCTTGAAAAAATTTCTGATGTTAATTATAAAAAAATAATCGGTTTAGGAATATTTGGAATATAATAAAAAGGCAATTACTCCGTTTTATTTGATTCATTATCCCAAGAATACACTCTATTCGGATTCTTAGGAAACCATCCTTTCCGTACCCGTTCTTCCTGTTCAAATATTTCTTTTATAGTCCAAAACGATGAAAAAGAAAAAACTCCGAGCAAAGCAGCGAACAATACATTATCTGTTATCAAAGAACCTGCCACACCTAAAATACCCAACAGTAAAAACACCCACCAATAACGAGTTCCCCAATAATATTCAACTTTCACTACTATAGGATGAAACAAACCTATAATTAAAAATGTAGAAACCCCGATAACCAATCCCAATAAATGATACTCTTCTAAAAACTCCATTTCAAAAAATATTGAAAAAAGAGTGTCCGGACTTAATCGCAAACACTCTTAATTATATCATCAATAACCTAACTCTTTTTGCCGTTTAACTTCATCCAAAACCGAATCAAGGCAAATAGCGAGCTGTTCGGCTATACCTTTGCCGCAATTTTCATCAGCTTGATAAAAACGGGCTACAGCCCGTATCTGTATCTCTTCTGGAACTCCCTGCATAGCCGCCGCTACATTAGAATGAATCCGCAACTTTTCATCGTCAGGCACAAGCCTGTATAATGCTCCGGGCTGAGAATAATAATCCTTATCCTTCCGGTTATCATAATTCCAAGCATCTCCATCTAAAGTCAAAGGAGGCTCATTGAATTTCCCGTCATCCGTCGGTCCTCCGAAACTATTCGGTTCATAATTAACCTGAGCGCCATTATTTCCATCAACTCGCATATAACCGTCACGATGATAATTATGAACAGGACATATAGGCTTATTTACCGGTATCGTATCCGAATTCACTCCTAAACGATAACGTGCCGCATCAGCATAAGCGAACAAACGTCCTTGCAACATCTTATCCGGAGAAAACGAAATTCCCGAAACGACACTTGCCGGATTGAATGCAGCTTGCTCAACTTCTGCAAAATAGTTTTCCGGATTCCGGTTCAACTCAAGAATTCCGACATCGATCAAAGGATACTCTTTTTGACTCCACACTTTCGTCAAATCAAACGGATTTTCTTTTCGGTTACGAGCCTCATCTTCTGTCATTATCTGAATGCAGAAACGCCATTTGGGGAAATTTCCTTTCGCAATATTTTCAAATAGGTCTCGCTGTGAGTATTCTCGATCCTTTGCAACAATAGACGCAGCTTCCGAGTCGGTGAAATTAGCAATGCCTTGTAAACTTTTAAAATGGAATTTCACCCAAAAACGCTCTCCTTCAGCATTAATAAAACTATAAGTATGGCTTCCGAAACCATGCATGTGACGATAATCTTGAGGAATACCCCGATCGCTCATCAAAATCATCACCTGATGCAGAGTTTCAGGAGAAAGACTCCAAAAATCCCACATGGCAGTATTGCTACGCAGATTAGTTTTCGGATCTCTCTTCTGTGTATGAATAAAATCAGGAAATTTTAACGGGTCTCTGATAAAAAATACTGGAGTATTGTTTCCTACTAAATCCCAATTTCCTTCCTCCGTATAAAACTTAACAGCAAATCCACGTACATCCCGTTCGGTATCTGCCGCACCTCGTTCTCCGGCAACAGTAGAAAAGCGAAGGAAAAGATCTGTTTTTTTACCTACCTCAGAAAATAGAGCTGCTTTCGTATATCGGGTTATATCCTCGGTAACGGTTAAATTTCCATATGCTCCTGAGCCTTTTGCGTGTACCACCCGTTCTGGAATACGTTCTCGGTTAAAATGCCCCAACTTCTCCATATACCAGACATTTTGCAACAAAGCAGGACCTCTCTCTCCAGCAGTTAGAATATTCTGATTATCCGCAACAGGGACACCTGCTTGAGTAGTTAATTGAATCTTTTCCTTTTCTTTCATACTCTATATAATTAATAATTATTCTTTTTCCGCTCGAAATAAGCTTGCGGATGAGCACATGCCGGACATTTTTCCGGAGCTTTCTTGCCTTTATGTACATATCCGCAATTGCGGCATTGCCATTCTATTTCTTCATCTTCTTCAAAGAATTTTCCGGCTTCTACTCTTGCCAACAATTTACGATAACGAGCTTCATGTTCGGCTTCTACTTTAGCAACCATCTTAAATGTTACCGCAATAGCAGGAAAGCCTTCTTCTTCAGCAATTCGAGCGAACTCAGGATATAAATCTGCCCATTCTTCATTTTCTCCGTCAGCTGCTGCCTTCAGATTTTCAACCGTAGTAGAAATAACACCGGCCGGATAAGATGCAGTAATCTCGACCATACCCCCTTCAAGATATTTGAAGAATTTTTTTGCATGCTCCTTTTCCTGTTCTGCCGTTTCCATAAATACTCCGGCAATTTGTTCATAACCTTCTTTTTTTGCCACACTTGCAAAGAACGTATATCGGCTTCTCGCCTGAGATTCTCCTGCAAATGACTTTAACAAATTCTGTTCTGTTTTTGTTCCCTTAATACTCTTTTCCATAATCTTGTTTTTAATTCAATTAGTAATTCTCTATATTTCCTATCAATTGTACTTTCACATCCTTCAACTCAAATCCGGGAATTTTTCTATTTTGGATAAATGTCCAGATCAATTCGGACAACTCATTATCATAAAAATCCTGTATCTCATGAGTTTCTTCACTATATAAATGATAATGCCGGCTTAGATTCGTATCGAAATACATTTTATTATCAACAGTCAATACTCTTTCTATCACTCCAGCTTTTGCAAAACAATCTAACGTATTATAAACCGTAGCGACAGTTACAGTCGGCAAGATACTTCTTACCCTCTCAAGCACTGCTTCTGCAGAAGGATGCTTAAGAGATAACAAAGCTTCATACACAGATATACGCTGAGGTGTCGCCTTTACCCCTTTTGATTGAAATAATTCTATGATTTCATTTACCCTCATCAACAATACTTGTTTTTAAACTGCGGTACAAATATAATT
>NZ_CEWDCG010000251.1:0-3625 GCF_982436375.1 Coprobacter sp.
TTATTCATCAAACAAATAATAATATGAACAAATTACTATACATAATCTGCTTTTTTCTAATTTTATCATGCGACCAAAAAGATGATCATGAGCTTGATATAAATTATCAATACGAGGAAGAAAATTCTAAAGAAAAAGACATATATTATCTTATTGTAAATAACTATACACCTTACACTTGCTATGTTGAATGTGATGGCAGAGTTATAATATCTTTAAATCCCAACAAAACAGCAAATAACATAAAAATCTCTACAAAGAACAAATCATTTCAAATATCTTATAAAAACTATCCTTACACTTATTCATACGGTGAAAAAGTTCCTGGAAATCAAGGCGAAAAATACATTATCAACATAAAAGATCCGGACTTCCCCGAATGCGAAAAGAAGAAAGTATTTTACGTATCTGTAAAAAATAACGAACAATATACGTATAAAATTTGCACTGAAAGAGGCTCTCTAATATCAAACATCTCTCCAAACGAGACTCGGACCATTACTTTATCCGCAGGGGAGCATATTTTAGAATTCGAACAAGCAGAAGGACGCCCCTTCCCCCCAACAGTATATTCTAAAATAGTATCGGGAAATTCTTGTGATAATAAAAATATTTCTATTCCGTAATATCAAATGAAACAACATATTTCGTGTAACGTCATAACCCGCATTTTAAAAGATAACAGACATCTATAAAGTATCTAAATTTTCCAACAAAATAGTTTAGCAAAGTTTTAAACTGACGTTTCTCAATTTGCAAATTATAAATGAGATGAGCACTATAAATCCGGGGCATTTTACTATTTTTGTCTGACAATTCTAAATCCGTATCAGTCGTGTCCCAATTTGCCGATGTCATATTACCTCTTCCGTTACATAAATATTATACATACCGTATTCCTGCGGAATTAAAAGAAAATTTATCTACCGGAAGCCGGGTTATCGTCCCCTTCGGACGAAAAAAATATTATACGGCTATTGTCATTTTTACTCACAATCATGCACCTGCTGATTATGAGACAAAAGAGATCATCTCTTTATTAGACAATGAACCTATTTTACGGCGTCCTCAACTCAAATTTTGGGAATGGATTGCCGGATATTATTTCTGTTCTGTCGGCGATGTGTATAAAGCGGCATTACCGTCGGGGTTAAAATTAGAAAGCGAAACCTTGGTTTCTCCTAACCCTGATTATGAAGAAAATCCGGACAACCGACTGACAGAAAGAGAGTCGATATTATTAGACACACTAAGCAAGTATCCCAAAATCTCAGTACAAGATCTGGAAAAAGAGAGCGGGTTACGCAATATTTTACCCGTTATCCGTACTCTGCTCGACAAAGAGGCCTTATTCATTACAGAACAGATAAAACGGAAATATCGTCCTAAAACCGAGACATATATAAAACTGGCTTTCGGACCGGAAGAACAAGAGAAATTACGGCCCATTTTCGAACAATTAGCTCCTGCCAAGAAACAGCTCAAATTATTGATGGCCTATCTCGAATTGTCATCATTCATGCAAAGAGGGCAATTTAAAGAGGTATCCCGAAACACTCTGCTCGAAAGAGCCGATGTATCCTCATCTGTCCTTTCAGGGCTGATCGACAAAGGAATACTGATCTCTTATAAACGGGAGATAAGCCGATTAGACACTTCCGGACGGTCTGCCGAACCTGCTCATGCTCTCAATACAGTGCAGCAAAAAGCTCTTGACCAAATATTTCATTCTTTCAAGGATAAAGAGGTTACTTTGCTGCACGGTGTAACTTCCAGCGGTAAGACAGAGATATATATCCACCTGATTCAAGAAGTCATTCAAAAAGGGAGACAGGTGCTTTATCTCGTTCCTGAAATAGCTTTGACCACACAACTTACAACCCGACTACAACGGGTTTTCGGAGACAGTCTTGCTATTTACCATTCCAAATTTACGGATAACGAACGCGTAGAGATATGGAACAATCTCCTAAAGGACAAAGGAATACGAGTCATTCTCGGAGTGCGCTCCTCGATATTTTTACCTTTCAGAGACTTAGGACTGGTTATTGTAGATGAAGAACACGAAAATACGTATAAACAACAAGATCCTGCACCACGCTATCATGCCCGTAACGCAGCCATCGTATTGGCATCGATGCACGGCGCAAAAACATTATTAGGAAGTGCAACTCCGGCTTTAGAAAGCTATTATAATGCACAACAAGGGAAATATGGATTCGTAGAACTTACCTCCCGATTCGAAGATATACAATTGCCCCGAATATTAGTAGCCAACACTCAAGAACTTCGTCGTAAAAAACAGATGACCGGCAATATATCTCCTCTGCTTCTCGATGAAGCCAATCAGGCCCTAAAAAGAGGAGAACAAGTCATTTTATTTCAAAACCGTAGAGGTTTCGCCCCGGTAATAGAATGCAAACTTTGCGCATGGGTTCCCAAATGCAAATATTGCGACGTAACGTTAACCTATCATAAACGATATCATCAGCTTACTTGTCATTATTGCGGATATACATGCGAAGTTCCCAGACAATGCCCGGCCTGCGGACATACCGAAATCGATATTCGAGGATTCGGGACAGAGCGCATCGAAGAAGATATAGCCCAATATTTTCCGGATTACCAAATCGCCCGTATGGATCTGGACACCACTCGTACACGGAAGGCTTATGAACAACTGATCGAAGACTTCGAACAGCACAAAACTCAAATTCTGGTCGGGACTCAAATGATCACCAAAGGACTGGACTTCGATAATGTAAGCGTAGTCGGTATTTTAAGTGCCGATACAATGATGAATTTCCCTGATTTCAGAGCTCACGAACGGGCATTTCAGCTTATGGCTCAAGTTGCAGGACGCGCCGGACGAAAGAAGCGTCAGGGTACTGTAATTCTGCAAACGGCACAGCCCGAACATCCGCTCATACAACAAGTTATCAACCACGACTACGCAGGAATGTTTCGTACGCAATTGAAAGAGCGTCAGCAATTCTCCTATCCCCCTTTCTTTCGGTTGATATATATTTATCTGAAACATAGGGATGAAACAATTCTCAATTCGGTTGCATGTTCTTATGCAACACGTTTACGACAAGTTTTCGCTCATCGCATATTAGGTCCGGATCTTCCTCCCGTTGCCCGGATACAATCTCTATATATTCGCAAAATCGTTCTAAAAGTAGAAAATAATGCATCTATGGCAAAAGTGAGAGAACTCTTATATCAGGCTCAAGACGATATGTTAAAAGACGAACGGTTCAAATCTGTTACCGTATATTACGATATCGATCCGATGTAAGAGCTTGTCTAAATTTTCCAACAGAAAAATATTATCAGGTCATTTTTGCGCTTTCTTCCGGTCTTTTTTCCCGTTTTCACTCGTCAGATAGCCCGCTATTATCCTCCTAAAAACAGAAAAACATCCTCGAAAGAAACTCTCAAAACTGACCCGAGCAAAATTTACGACAGGCTCTAAGAGTTACAATAATACTTTTATTTCAAGTAGATTCAATCCCTCAATAAAAGAAAACTTAATTATTCAAACCGATTATCAACGAATAGTTTATAACTTACCAATTACATCGGACTATTAACAATGTTATCAACAATTCATGTTTATAAC
>NZ_CEWDCG010000252.1:0-3604 GCF_982436375.1 Coprobacter sp.
TTCTCAATCCCTCCGAAAAATATTTTTCCACAAATACGGAGTTCCTCTTTATAGTGAACAAATGTAATCATTTTTTAGAAAATCACTCTATCTTAAATTGAAAAAAGACATACGAAAAAAAGAAATCAGATTTATTCACTACATTTGTTTAGCATCGATTTTTATAAATTTTCTACTATGAAACTAGATCGGAAATATTTCTGAATTTTCATCGGAATCCTATCTACTATCATAATAATTATTGTCGTACCTTGTCTAAGTCGGCACATATGATTATCCCCACACAATATGCTACACCTGAAAATAATTTCCTATCATGCATGAAAGTGGAAAATATTTTCGAAATATCTAACAACTATAAGTTACTACGAAAATCAATCAATTCACAGTACAGAATTCCCAAATGCGATTTTCTACAACCTTCTTATTACAAAGAGACAATAAATATCATAATCTTACTTTATAAGCTACACCTAAAAAAGTATTCAATTTCTCAGGTGAAGTCAAAAGCATTTGTTCTTCACGCAACTTTAATTCTATAGACATCGACTTATCTAAACTACACTCAGCTCCGATTTCATACCATACACGTTCAGTAGCATTTCCACCTAAACGATTTAAAGTATTAAATACCTCTGCAGCAATAAACGGTTTCCAGTTACATTGTCTACCGATTATATAACTGAATTGTGCCCTATTACGCCATTTATTATTAGGATTCCGAGAAGCATTTCTGGTATAAGTAGACTCAAAACGAGACAAAAGAGATACCGACAAGTGAGTAAATGTATATCCTCCGCTTAATCCTAATTGATAACGTTGCCGATGTATTCGATATCCTGTTTCGGACAGCTGGTTCAGATAGCAATAATATACATTAGCTTTCAGATAATTTTTCCATATAGAATAATGCAAACCAACAATAGGCATATAACGTTCATAACGAGTAAAATTCTGATTTATCCACAAGTTTTGTTGCACTTGCGCACCAAATCGTTTTGTAAATTGCTTTTGTACAGTGATGCCGAACATCATCCCACTATCAAACTCTACAGCAGAAACACGATTAAAAAAAACAGCAATAAACACTATTATTAACGTTATTCTAAAACAAATAAATCTATTCATGATGATACGGTTCATTATTCAATATAGTCATAGCCCGATAAAGTTGTTCTACAAATATCATCCGGATCATTTGATGCGAAAAAGTCATTTTTGAAAGTGATATTTTCTCATTAGCAGCCTTATACACACGAGAGGAAAAACCGTATGGCCCACCTACAATAAAAACAAGTCTTTTAGGAACTACATGTGTTTTCCGTTCAATATAAGCAGCAAACTGCACAGAAGAATATTCTTTACCCCGTTCGTCCAATAAAACCAAATAATCTCCCGATTGCAAAAATTTAAAAATCTGATCGGCCTCTTTCTCTTTCTGCTGGTCAAAACTCAAATTCTTCATATTTTTCAAATCAGGTATTACTTCCATATCAAAAGAGATATAGTGCCTTAATCGCTCACTATATTCTTTAATTGCTTCTGAAAAATAAGATTCAGTAGTTTTTCCGACAACTAAAAGGAGTATTTTCATCTTATAGATATGATATTCCCGCTTTTTGTTTACATTTGCATTTAAGTAATAAAATCGATCCGGATATTTTCCTTTTTGGGGATCAAAGGTAATAAAATTTTACAGAAAGTTCTAAGGATTGACAACTCATAAAATAATAATGCTATGAAGCTAAAAGTTATTACACTATTGATTTTCGGTCTAATCATAACGGGAACTACTCTGTCTCAAAATATACCGAATGATATTCCTAAAGCTTTTAAAACCGGAGATGTTCAATGTCTCGAAAAATACATGGAAGATAAAATACTTCTAACTATATCAGGCATAAAACAACAATTGCCTCGTCCAAAAGCAAAAGAAAAACTATCAGCATTCTTTTCTAAAAATAAACCGACAGATTTTAAAACGATCCACCAAAGCGAACAAAACAACTCAGGATACATGATCGGAAAACTTACCTCTGACAATCATGAATTCAGAGTACACATTTTAATGAAAATAACAGATAAAAAATATATTATAAACCAATTAAGAATAGAAAATTTCTAATGGACAAATTAATTGATGATTTAATAAAATTGGCGTTCGCCGAAGATATAGGCGATGGAGATCATACAACTTTGTGTTGTATTCCAGAAAACGCTATGGGTAAATCTAAATTACTAATCAAAGAAGAAGGCATTCTAGCTGGCGTAGAGATGGCTCAACGCATTTTTAAAGATTTCGATCCTAATCTAAAGATGGAAATATTTATCAAAGATGGAACAGCTGTTAAACCGGGAGATATAGCCTTTACTGTAGAAGGAAAAGTCAGATCCCTTCTGCAAACCGAACGTCTAATGTTGAACGTAATGCAGCGAATGAGTGGAATAGCAACCGTTACAAATAAATATGTAAAACGATTAGAAGGTCTTCATACCCGCATATTAGATACTCGTAAAACAACACCGGGATTGCGCATGATCGAAAAAGCGGCTGTAAAAATCGGAGGTGGAGTAAACCACAGAATCGGACTTTTCGATATGATTTTACTTAAAGACAATCACATAGACTTTGCCGGAGGCATAGAAAAAGCTATAACACGAGCAAAAGAATACTTGAAGGAAAAAGGAAAAGATCTGAAAATAGAAATCGAAGTCCGCAACATGGACGAACTCGAAGAAGTTATGCGTATCGGAGGCATAGATCGTATCATGTTAGACAACTTTACTCCTGAACTTACGCGTAAAGCTGTAAAACGAATCGGAGGAAAATACGAAACAGAATCATCCGGAGGAATTACTTTCGACACGATTAGGGATTATGCAGAATGCGGCGTAGATTTTATATCAGTAGGAGCATTAACTCATTCTGTCAAAGGGTTAGACATGAGTTTTAAAGCCTGCTAAAAATAAACTTTATGAAGAAACTGATCATCTCCTTTATTTTTAGTATTTGCACAATTGGGAATATATTCTGCTCTGAAATAGGGAAAAGAAGAGAACCTATTTTTCATTACCCGGGATATACGATCGAAAGCTCTGATAACGAATATAAAATCTATAAAGGAAATCCAGCTTTCTCTTCAAATTTGGTTTATACAATTGAGTTTTCCAACAAAAATTACAAAATATTTAAAGGTAGTTCTGCCTTCTCTTCAAATTTAATTTATGCAGTAGAAGCAGATAATAAAGGTTACAGAATTTATAAAGGAGATACAGATTTTTCTTCAAACCTTATTTATGCATTGGTATATACAAACGAAGGATACAAAATTTATAAAGGAGATCCTTCGTTTATGTCTAATTTAACATATACGGTAGAATATACAGATGAATATTACAAAGTTTACAAAGGTGATTCGTCTTTTTCATCTAACTTAATTTATTATATAAACCGTGAAGCATTAGAATTTTTTGAAGACAATAAAATCCGACAAAATAATAAAATATTCAATCAATTTTTATTTCAACCGCAGCTACTCAAAAATAATAAACAAAAAGATAATCTGTCAAATTCTATCATTTACTCTTTAATAGACTCATTAAT
>NZ_CEWDCG010000253.1:0-3600 GCF_982436375.1 Coprobacter sp.
GTTCGTTTTCCGAAAATTGTTAAGCGGTCATTCCTATATTTGTTTATATAAAGACACATTTTATATATTAATCATTAACTTTTAAAATCATGAATGCAAAAAGAATTACCGTATTTGTTTTGTGTGTTATCGTTTCGATCGGAATGTTACGAGCTGCAACGAATAATGAGAATCAAGAAAGAGATACTGACCGTACGGAATGGACTGTAACGGCATCTAATTATAAGTATGATTTTCAAAATCCTTCTAAAACTGTCGATGGTGATCTCGATTCTCGTTGGACATTGGGAAAACCGCAAGTTGCGGGAGATTGGATTATTGTCGATATGAAGACTCCTCAGAAATTTAGTGTGATCGAATTACAGCAAGGCCGTAGTGCAAATGATTTCCCTCGAGGTTATGCCGTGTATCTTTCTAAAGATGGAAAAGATTGGGGAAATCCAGTTATTACGGGAGAAGGGATTAAAGGAGATGCAACGGTAATAACTTTTCCTTCATCTGTCGAAACGAGATATATAAAGATCGCATTGACTAAAGATGTTTCGACTTGGTGGAGTATTCACGAATTTTTTGTAAAATAATGTAATGATTTTATGGCAGAATAAAATTGGAATAAGATCATGAATAAATTATTATCGATAAAGCAGATAGCTGTTATTGCCGGAGCATATCTTTTATGTAGTTGTCCGGTAAAAGCCGATATTCGTATGCCACGAATTTTTGGCGACCATATGGTATTGCAGCAGGACTCGCAATTATCTATATGGGGATGGGCCGATCCCGGAGAAAAGGTGGTCGTGACTCTTGCCGGAAAAAAAGGAAAGGCGGTTGCCGGACAGGATGGTAAATGGAAAGTTTCTTTGAAACCCATAAAAACGAAATCGAAAGGGCAGACCCTCACAATAAAAGGAAATAATAAAATTATATATGAGGACGTATTGGTCGGAGACGTGTGGGTCGCTTCGGGACAGTCTAATATGGAGTGGGGTATTAATAAAAATCATTATAAAAAAGATGTAGATGCTTCGGCAGATTCCTTGTTGCGGCTATTTTTTGTCCCGAGAAATACCTCGCTTGATCCTCTGTCCGATATTTATATGCCCGAAGATACCCAAAACCCCGAATGGGCTGCAAAATGGGTTTTATGTACACCTGAGGCATTGAGGAAAATAAACGGACAAGGATTTGCAAGTGCAGCTTATTATTTTGCTCGGGATATTCGTCAAACAAACGGTCGTCCTTTAGGAATAATACAAAGTGCGTGGGGAGGTACACGTGCTGAGGCTTGGACGAGTCTGTCTGCTTTGAAGGCTGAACCTAAGTTGAAACGTTATGTCGATCTTTATGAAAAAAATGTCAGGATAAATCCTGAAGTTGTCGCTAATTATAAACAGAGGAAAGCCGAGTTTGACGTAGCGATAAAAAAGTGGAATAATACTGTGGGTAAAGAGTGGGACAAGGCACAAAAGGAATGGGCTATTGAGGTAAAGAAGGCTCAGGCGGCCGGACTTCCTATTCCTGAAAAACCGAAACCGAGTTCTCCCCGTCCTTCAGATCCGCCTAAACCGAATGGAGGAAATAACGGACCGACCAATCTGTTCAATGCGATGATCAATCCCTTAATTCCTTTGTCGATAAAAGGAGTGATATGGTATCAGGGAGAATTCAATTCCGGAGGATCAGGGAAAGAATATGCTACGCTGTTCCCTTGTCTGATAAACGATTGGAGGCAAAAATGGGGAATAGGAGATTTCCCTTTTATATACGTACAGTTGCCGAATTTCGGACCTGTCGATCAGAAACCTTCAGAAGAAGGACAAGGCTGGCGTTGGGTGCGTGAAGGACAATTAAAAGCTCTTGCTTTGCCCAATACGGCTATGGCTGTGACTATCGATGTCGGTGATCCTTTCGATCTGCATCCGATCGATAAATATGACGTAGGACATCGTTTGGCATTAGCAGCAAGAAAATTAGCATACGGCGAAAAGATAATTGCTTCTGGTCCATTATACCAAAGCATGACGATAGAGGGGGATAAGGCGATTATTCATTTCAGTAATTGCGGAAGCGGATTGACAATAGCATCTTCTCCCTATACACCTAAAGGAGAAAAGCCTAAAAATTCCGAGAAACTTACCGGGTTCTGCATTGCCGGAGAAGACCGTAAATTTGTTTGGACTGATGCCGTGATCGATGGAGATCGAGTGATTGTCTCGAGCCCGAAGGTGCTGAAACTTGTTGCTGTGCGTTATGGATTTTCCAACAGTCCGGTTTGTAACCTGTACAATAAAGAGTTGCTTCCGGCATCTCCTTTCCGTACGGACAATTGGGAAAAATAATTAGAATAGCGATTATTGAGGTTTTACCAACCCGATAATCGCTATTTGTTTTTTATTAATTTGTGATTTTGTTGGAGTAGGACCATAATAGAGCTAATTAGTCTTTAGATATTATGGTGAAGACACTTTAGGAGAGATTACGATTTTCCATGAGGCTATCGGCTGTTCCTGAGGCGTATAATTATATATTTTGTCGATTCCCACTTCTATAAAATTTTCTATTCCGGTATAAATATATACAGGATGTCCGTTTATGAATGATATATTAACCGGATGTTTTTTCAATAAATAATCCGGTTCGTCTTTTCGAAGATCTATTGTTATTTCATGGTTTTGATAGTTTGTTTTTTGCACCTTTAATTCAATAATCCCGTCTTTTATCCGGTTCTCTTTTATAAATGAAGCTATTATTTTATATAAATTGGTGGATAAGGCAAATAGCCCTGTCGATTTGATTTGAGGTAAGTTTTTGAGGGTATAGATGTGCTTAATGAATGAGTCGAGTGGAGCAACAGAATCTTCATATCCTTGGGTTATTCCACTAAAAGCAATATCAGATTCTTCAAGTAAAAAGGAGGAGTCTTTTTGCAGAAATATACTCCACGGATTATGTCCACCTTTTATAGATGTATATTCCAATAAAAATTCGAGAGTGTCGTTTTTTTGTTTGAGAAGATCTTCTATCCCGGAAAAAATAAATACGTTTTTATTTTTTATAGTAATATAGTTTAGTGGTTTCCTGCATAATAGATATAATTGCTCAAACGAGGAAAATGTCGGATTGGTAATAGTGTCTATGGATAAATTGCTATTGAAATTTTGACCTTTCATACTTTTATATTCTATTTCAAACCTATATTTCGATGCTTTAGGATATTTGATCAGAGCTACAACATAATCATCCGCTAACCGTTTGTCGATATATAATGCATATATGCAGCTGTCATCAAATGAAATATAATTATATAGTATGTTGGTTAACTGATTGGAAATAAATCGGTTTTCTAATGTTGAAACTTCACTTTCCGTATTTTGTGCGATACGGTCGTTATTACAATTGATAATAAAAATGAATAATGGTATAAATAGAAGCTTTTTCATAACATTATCTTTTCAATTTATATTTACCATCTAATAAGTTTCTTAGAGTAGAAACTTTATATATAGAGACATATAGATGCTTATAATCTTTAGGTACAATTGCTTTATGTATGATTCCGTCATATTCCGATACTTAATGAGTATTGATGACATTTATTAT
>NZ_CEWDCG010000254.1:0-3598 GCF_982436375.1 Coprobacter sp.
ATGTAAATCTTATAAAATATAATTTGTAAAGATATGATTCTTTTGATTTGTAATTTATTGCCACTTTTGTTTTTTAGAATTGTGTGCCAATGCGAATGGCTATGCCATTCTTTCCGGTTAATATTTCTTTTCGTAATACACTGGTATCTTTACGTCTATGATCTTGAAATTCATAGCCCATGCTGAGAAACAGCTTGTATTTTGTTTTAGATATAAAATTGACTCCTAAACCGATCGAGGCATATGCTCCTCCTCTGTCATTGTTCCCTGAAGTAGATAAACTGAATCCTCCTTTGCCATATATAAATGTCCGTTTCCAACATCCTCTTAATTCTCCGAATATGGGGAACATTGTAAAATTTTCTCCGAAGTAAGTTCGTATTCCTGCGCCTGGTCCTATGTAGAAATAGCTATTGATAAAATAACCGTATGATATATCTAAATCTAAGCTGGCATTACACTCGGATAAATCGGGATATGCTGGATCTTGTCTCATGAAAAGAGAAGTTCCGAAATCGACAAATGCGGCAAATGTTTTTGCTTTTGAGAGAGACTTTTTTTTTTACTATAAACAACCATGGCCCTCTCTTTTACTTCTTGAGCGCTGGTAACTGAGGAATGTAAGATTACAGTAATAGTGAGAATGGATAGCAAATAATTTTTTTTAGACATGGTATTGGTTTTTAGATCAGACGAAAAAGAGTGATTCGGAGTTAATTGTCCGAATGCACTCTTTGTTTTTTAGGATCACTCTTTCTTGTCTTATCCTAAGTAGGTTTTAAGCAATTTGCTACGAGAACTTTGTCTCAATCTTCTTATGGCTTTTTCTTTGATCTGGCGTACGCGCTCTCTGGTGAGGCCGAATTTGTCGCCGATTTCTTCCAATGTCATTTCTTGACATCCGATACCGAAAAACATTTTGATAATATCACTTTCTCTTTCGGTTAATGTAGCTAATGCTCGATCTATTTCTTTAGCGAGGGACTCATTGATCAATGACCGGTCGGCAATAGGCGAATCATCGTTGATAAGCACGTCTAACAGACTGTTGTCTTCTCCTTCGACAAATGGGGCGTCAACAGAAATGTGACGTCCGGAAACTTTCATTGTATCCGAAATTTTGTCTACGGGGATATCCAATTCATCTGCTAATTCTTCCGGAGAAGGACGCCGTTCGTTTTCCTGTTCAAATTTAGAAAAGGCTTTGCTGATTTTATTCAACGAACCTACTTGATTGAGAGGAAGACGTACGATACGAGATTGTTCTGCTAAAGCTTGAAGAATCGATTGACGTATCCACCACACAGCATAAGAGATAAATTTAAAACCTCTGGTTTCGTCAAATTTTTCAGCAGCCTTTATCAAACCCAAATTCCCTTCGTTGATCAGGTCGGGAAGACTTAATCCTTGGTTTTGATATTGCTTGGCGACAGAAACGACAAAACGCAGATTGGCGCGGGTTAGTTTTTCTAAAGCAACCCGATCTCCTTTTTTTATGCGCTGGGCAAGTTCAACTTCTTCTTCGACAGTAATCAGGTCTTCTCGTCCGATTTCCTGAAGGTACTTGTCAAGCGAAGCGCTCTCCCTGTTGGTAATTGATTTTGTGATCTTTAATTGTCTCATCCTGCAGATTAGAAATTTGGAGTGCAAATATAATGTTTTTTTACAAATTCTCAAACCTTACGGTTAAGAAAAGAACTTTGTTCCATTTTGTTCTAACTCTTTTCTTCCCTATTGGCTATTCGCAAAACGTACGGTGGAAATAATTTGTTTCCGATATTAATCTTCTTTGCCATTTGCCAAGATAAAAGCACAATTCTGTAAATTTAATTACAGTAAATTGTGCTTTTATGATTTGATTTAAGAACTATGCTTTATTCCGAAAGATCTACAGCATAATATCCAGTTTTCCCATTCGGATATATACCGGTGATGAACATGACTTTATCTCTGCTGTTTCCTTTCATGATGTCATTGAAAATACTTTCGATCGTATCGACTGATTTTACGTTGACACCGTTGATATTAAGAATAATAAATCCGTCGCGAATACCGGCTCTTTGGAATTTTCCGGCTTTGATACCGACAACTTGAACTCCAGAACTGATATTTAGTTCCCGTTTAGTATTATCTTTCAACTCTTTGAAAGCTGCTCCAAGACTCTCGATACCTTTTGTTTTGGTAATTTCGGTATTGCCTTGATTATTCTTTAACGTAACCGAAAGCGTTTTAGTATCTTTTCCTCTGTGAATTGTTACTTTTATTTTATCACCGGGGCGATAACGGTTTACCTGTTCCTGTAATGCAGAAGCAGTTTTTACAGGTACATCGTTGATTGCAATGATAATGTCTCCTTTCTTTATTCCGGCTTCCATGGCGGCACTACGGTCGCTGACTTCTTCTATATAAATACCATCTTGTATCTGAATGTCTTTTTCTTTTGCGAGATCTGAATTAATATCGCGGATGATAACTCCAAGCACGGCACGTTGTACTGTTCCATATTGTTTCAAGTCGGTAATTACTTTGCTTACTATACTTGTCGGAATAGCAAAAGAATATCCAGAATAAGCTCCTGTTTCGGAATAAATGGCTGTGTTTATACCGACTAATTCTCCATTTGTATTTACAAGAGCGCCTCCGCTATTACCCGGATTTACTGCTGCATCAGTCTGTATAAAAGATTCTATACCCATGGTTTTCCCTGTACTGATCATACCTAAGCTACGAGCTTTGGCACTTACAATACCGGCTGTAACAGTAGAGTAGAGCTGGAATGGATTTCCGACAGCCAGGACCCATTCTCCGACTTGTAGTTTGTCCGAATCTCCGAAAGGTAATGTCGGAAGATCTTTTGCTTCGATTTTGATTAAAGCCAAATCGGTACTTGGGTCTGTTCCTATGATTTTAGCATTGAAAGATCTTTTATCATTTAAAGTTACCTCTAATATATCCGCGCCTTCAATTACATGGTTGTTCGTTACAATATAACCATCAGGGGTGAGGATTACTCCCGATCCCATTCCTACACGAGGTTGAGGTTTCATATTTCCACCCCCTCTTTGTCCGAAAAAGAATTCAAAGAAAGGATCTTGCATCATTCCTTGCTGTTGTTGTTTGGCAGATGTCGTAGATTTTATACTGACAACGGCATTTACTGTACTGGCCGCCGCTTTTGTAAAATCGGTTTCAATAGCCGGACGGTTTGAAACCGGAGTAAAAGCTACGGGTTTGGCGTATTTGCTTCCGGCTTCCTCAATAGCGTTATCGCTTATTGATTTCGAGCGGTTTAGAAAGGAGTAAGCACCAATGGATACTCCGGAACTAACGAGAGCCACGAGTGCAAAACTGATAAGTTTTTTGCTGAAATTTTCCATGACGTTTCTGTTATTCATTTGTTAATAAATCTCTGTTTTTAAATGTTTGAGTCGTTAAATTTAATACAATATCCGTGCGGTTATTTCTCTCTCTGTTTCTTTTTAGAAACTTTTAATAGCTCTCTTAGGTGATTAACAGGGGTTAACTGACCATTGTCTGGAAAACCGACAAAGTTACCGATATAACTGACATAAAGTCTGATAGATGAAAACAATCATCT
>NZ_CEWDCG010000255.1:0-3581 GCF_982436375.1 Coprobacter sp.
ATGAGCTAAGCGAGTAAATGCCGTAATGTTAGAAAAAATAGCAATAATGAGCAGTGCTGCCTCAAATATGTAAATAGGATTTAACACAGATTCTTCATATATAAAAAAAGAAGACACCCCACATCCTAATGCTCCAATAGCTGTTAATACAACCCGTTCTGGACGCTGCATAAACCCTACTTTACATTCTATGCCGAGACCTTCTGCTCTAGCCCTAACATAACTGACCATCAATGATCCGACTAATGCAATAAATGCAATTATAAACCCGACAACATAACCTTGTGCCATCATATAGGAACAGATCCCTAAAAACACGATCAATTCACTATACCTGTCAAGTACCGAATCATATAATGCCCCAAAAGAAGAACTCATTTTTCCAATACGTGCAACTTGTCCGTCCAACATATCGAATAATCCAGCAAATAAAATACCCCCGCCAGCCCAACCTATATAAGAGAAATCATTTTTTTCTCCATATATTCCTCCATAAATTAAAATGACGGCTGATACAATATTAAAAAATAGCCCTGTGGTAGTTACAATATTAGGAGTTATCCCAACCTTTACTAACTTATGTACCACTGGATCAATGATTCTATAGATTATCTGCTGAGCCCAATCTCTGAATTTCATTCTTATGTACTTTAAATTTAATTTCTACGTTTAAAAAAAAATTTCAGTTCGTGATTTCTATAAACAAAAATACGCTGCATATTATAATTCCAAAAAAAAGCGACAGCTAAAGAAACCAATATTTTAGAAAATATAAACAGATTGTCTAAATAATGACCAAAAATATTCTGAATATATATCACTTTAGTAATAGCTTCCGTTATAAGAAATGTTCCCCCGACATTGAGAAAAAGGCTTCCACACCAAACCAGAATATATTTAATCACAATATTTATCTTTTTACAATTTTCTGGCCGGAATGTCCACTTATAATTAACGATACAATTAACAATTCCTCCGAAAAAAGAACCCGCAAAAGTTGCATAGACATAATAAACGCTAAACAACTTTGCGAGTCCTATAGTAATAATGAAATCTATTATTGTCGCTAATTGAGAGGACAATTGTGCTCTCAAAAACATAAAGAAACCGTCTCTTTCCGAAACTATTTTTGCATATTTTTTTATCCGATCAACCATCTTACTCCCATCAGCAAAAGAAAACTGTATATTCCGGCTAAAATATCATCTGCCATTACACCGATTCCCCCTTCCAACTGTTCCATTTTACGAATACCCAGTGGCTTAAAGATATCAAAAAAGCGAAACAATAAAAAAGCAAACAAAATATACCAGACATTCCCTACCGGTACAGCAAGTAGAGCAATCCAAACTCCCACCATTTCATCAACAACCACTTTTGACGGATCTTTTCCCCACTCTGATTCTAACTTATCGGCCGACCAAATTCCGGCTGCAGTAAAAAGAACTATAAGCAAACTTGTTACGACTAATAAGATATTGAACGGTATTACATAGAATAATACCGTCCAAATAATAACAGCAACAAGAGCTCCTGCCGTTCCAGGAGCAAATGGAGAAAATCCTGATCCGAAACCGGATGCGATAATTATATGGAATAATTTAGCTCTCTTCATAAATCGATCCGACAAAATTATGCGATAGTTACACTAATTAATCCAAATAACTTGGAGCAGTCTCTCCTACCATATTTCGAAGAGTTTCTTTTACCATTCGCCATTGTTGGAACAGGTCATGCACCGGTTGATGTTCGAAATCATGCATCGGGCTTTTACAGAAGAATGACAACCATGTTTGGATACCACACATTCCTGCACGCATCGCAAGATCACTGAAAATAACCAAATCAAGAGCTATAGGTGCGGCAAGAATAGAGTCCCGACAAAGGAAGTTGACTTTGATTTCCATAGGATATCCCATCCAGCCGAAAATATCGATATTATCCCAAGCTTCTTTATTATCTTTACGTGGAGGATAATAATTGATACGAACTTTATGATATACATCACCATACAAATCAGGGAACTTTTCAGGCTCAAAAATATTATCAATAACAGATAATTTGCTGACTTCCTTTGTTTTGAAATTTTCAGGCTGATCAAGGACTTCTCCGTCTCTATTTCCTAAAATATTTGTAGAGAACCACCCACTAACACCTAACATTCGAGTCTTGAACATCGGAGCAAGAACCGTCTTCATCAATGTCTGACCACTCTTGAAGTCCTTACCTGCAATAGGAATATTTTGTTTTTTCGAGAATTCCCACATAGCCGGAATATCTACACACAGATTCGGAGCACCCATAATAAATGGAGCACCTTCTGCAATAGCAGCATAAGCATAGCACATACTTGGAGATATAACTTCCGTATTATTGTCTTTCATCGCTTTTTCCAGAGAAGCAAGAGACTTGTGTTCTTCACTCATCGGAATATAAATTTCGGTACTTGCAGCCCATAATACAACAATACGATCACAGTTATTTGCAGCTTTAAAATTACGAATATCTTCCCGTAACTGCTTTACCATATCCCAACGTGTAGCAGCATTTTTAATATGAGTACCATTCAACCGTTTTGCAAAATTATGGTCGAATGCGGCAGGCATCGGTTTGATCGCCTGCAATTCGTCTTTTACAAGATTCAAATCTTTTTCTTTCAGAACCTCTGCATATAAGGCTGCATCGTATGTATTATCCGGAAAAATATCCCAACCTCCGAATACGATATCGTTCAGGTCAACCAAAGGAACAATATCCTTGATAAGTTTTTCGTTACCGTCTTGCATACGCATTGTAGCCATCTGTGTGATTGAGCCGATAGCTTTTGTCAATCCTTTACGGGCAGCTAATGTTCCTGTAATCATTGTGGTTGAGACAGCACCACCTACTCCCACAACCAAGACACCCAAACGACCGTTTGCCGGCTTAATTTCCTGTTTCATTTCTTCCAAGTTTATAAAATTATGCGAATTTTCCGAGATTTCCCCTGAATATCCGCCAGTTTAGATATTATTATCAGTTAATTAAATTCTATTTATACACACTCTTAAATCTCCTTAGAAATCAATAAATTAACAAAATCACTCATTACGATTTCCGAGGAGAAATTCAAACCCATAAATAAGATTATACCAAAATCAGGGAAAAGCCTCTTTTTTATTGTCCCCACCCTAAATTCTTCTAATCAAAATTGACTACGAAGGTACGGATTCTACAATGTATAAAAAAAGGTCTATTTGGTAGAAAAAATGTCCTAAAAAGGACATTGATTTTACCGCATATCAACCTGACATATTAAATCAATGAGCATTTTCGGATAGCAAATAAAAATATTTTTATCCATAATGCAAAAAAAAGACAAAAATATTTTGATTGAAAAAACAAATCATTACTTTTGTAGCCATAAAAATAACATAGTTGCATGATGAACACTTTTAGCTTTACATATTTTTATTTCTATTTTTACTTTAAACGAAAGTAAAACGGGATTTTTATTATAAAACAAAAACAAATAATATATTGAGAATCCCGTTCGAATGAGCGGGATTCTCTAGTTTTAGAATAATTGATTATGAAAACCT
>NZ_CEWDCG010000256.1:0-3570 GCF_982436375.1 Coprobacter sp.
TCTTTTAAGATGTATTTTTGATAATAAGCCAACACGAGCGATGTGAGAGGAAGTGCTATAATCATGCCGATAACACCGAGCAGAGTTCCCCATATCGATAGAGATAGAAGTATAATTGCCGGATTTAATCCTGTGACATGTCCCATGATGCGAGGGACGAGAATTATATCTTGAATTAACTGTACTATGATGAAAACAGCCATGCATGCTGCGAACAAAAGCCAAAAGTTTTGTCCCGATTCAGAGGCTTTTATCAGACATAACAAAACTGTCGGAATAACTCCGATGATTTGCAGGTAAGGCACCATATTTAGTAGTCCGATAAATAATCCCAATACGATAGCAAGGGGTAGTCCGACGATAAGAAATCCGATACTGAAAAGAATGCCGACTAAAAAGGCAACGAGAGACTGACCTCTGAAATACCGGTTCATGCTTACTTGCACGTCGGTGAGTATTCCTAATACTGTTCTGCGGTAACGGCGAGGAATGAGACCTCGAAAGCCGATGATGATCTTTTCATAATCGAGTAGGATAAAAAACAGATACAACAATACTATAAACCAACTTACAATGGTGATAATTTGGTTTACCGATCCGGTAAGAAAAGACCAGGCTTGAGTAACAGTTGTTTCGATCAATTTTTTCCAGTCTTCTTTATTCATCATTTGTGCGATCTGTTCGAAATCGATTTTTTCCCGGATATAATCGTGCCAACTTTCAGGAAGAAAAGGTATCGTATTATCCGTTGATATATAATTATGAATGAGAATTTTCATTTTATCCATCTCTTCTATAATAGATGGTATGAAAATCCATCCGAGCAATCCGAAAAAAAGAACGACCGACAATAAAGTTGCCGAGATCGCAACTACTCGGTTCTTGATGCGGCATTTATTATGAAAAAATTCTACAATCGGATGCATGAGGTAGGCCAGTAGCCATGCAACGAGAAATGGTAGAAGTGCACCTTTCAGCAAATTTATCAGATAGAACGTTCCGACAAGAATTGCTATACTGAATATGATTCGGGTAACCCGGTCAAAAGTGTAAGGACGGCGTGAAAGATACATGATTGCTCGATTTTAATTATACTTGATAATGAATTGATATAACGGGTGTGAAATCTATTCTTGCGATGCATGTTTTTTATTATAGCACGTACGGCAAAGTGGCTGATATTCTCCTTTTTCACCCAATAAAACTCTTTTATCATTGTCTATAAGTCGGTGGGAATAATTAGCTAAATGACCGCATTCTACACAGATGGCATGAACTTTGGTCACTTCATCGGCAATTGATAACAAATAGGGCATAGGCCCGAAAGGTACTTTTTTAAAATCCATATCTAATCCCGCTACGATAACCCGTGTTCCTTGATCGGCAAGCTGGTTGCAGATATCGACGATGCCCTGATCGAAAAATTGAGCTTCATCGATACCTACGACATCTACACCGCTTGATAGTAATAGTATGCTTGCAGAACTGTCTACCGGAGTCGATTGTATGGAATTGCTGTCATGAGACACGATCTCTTCTTCCGAGTAGCGTATATCGATGGACGGCTTGAAGATTTCGACTTTTTGTCGAGCTATTTTTGCACGTTTGAGCCGTCTTATCAATTCTTCGGTTTTTCCTGAAAACATCGATCCGCAAATTACTTCTATGCGGCCGCGTTTATGGGTTTCATAGTTTTCTTCAGAAAATAACATTTCGATTCTCTTATATTAAATAGTTCAAGAAGTTTTATATCTTGAAACAAATGTACGATACTTTTTTATTTTTTTGAACTATCCATTTCGATTTTGAGATATAAAATCGGAGTAAGATTGTATATTCTTTGAAAATCGGTTATTTTTGTTTTGAAAATCAGACATTTTAATATGAGTGCGATTATAAAACTAAAATATATTATTGTTTTCCTGTGGTCGGGATTGTTCTATTTTTCTTATGCCGGGATGGGTATATCTCGTTTTGTATCTTTGCCTGAATTGCGTTCTGCATCGGTAGGTTTTTGTATTATGGATATTGAAACGGGAGAAATAGTATCATCTTATGACTCTCAACGGTTACTTCTTCCGGCTTCGGCATTGAAGTTACTGACATCGGCAACAGTTCTCGGAATATATGGGGGAGAACATCGTTTTTATACTGATGTACAATATTCGGGGTATATCGGAAAAGACGGTGTGCTTTATGGTGATTTATATATTCAGGGGTGCGGAGACCCTACATTAGGTTCGGAATATGGTACACGTCGGGTTTTTGATTTCCGGAATCGTTTGTTGAAAGAGCTTGAAAATGCAGGTATTCATCGTATAGAAGGGTGCATTATTGCCGATGACAGCCGGTTCGACACAGAAGGAGTTTCGCCGAAATGGCTATGGGAAGATGTCGGGAATTATTTTGCGGCAGGTTGCTATGGCATTAATTACAGAGATAATACTTATCGTCTGATATTGCGTTCGGGGGCAAAAGGCTCGACGCCTGTTATTATCGGAGTAGAACCGGAAATATCCGGATTAAGTTTTTCTAATCATCTTGTTTCGAGCAGTAATGCGATTGATAGTGCCTATATATATGGAGCTCCTTTTTCTTTACGAAGGTATATTTATGGGAGTATTCCTGAAAAACAGGATCGTTTTGTCATAAAAGGAGATTTACCTGATCCTGCTTTGTTTTTTGCTAATGAAATGGCGTCTTTTTTAAAAGCTTCCCGAATCAAAGTAACAGGTACACCTGTAACGATGCGTATATTGAATGAAAATAACAAAACAAAACCTTTATCCGATAGGTCTATGCTGTTTCGTTATTCTTCAGACCGTTTATCTGATATTATCCGTATTGTAAATCATAACAGTAATAATTTGTATGCCGAAGCTTTATTGCGTTGGATCGCTTTGTCTCGTTATCCGGAAGCATCGGTATCGAAAGGTATCGAGGTATTGAAACATTTTTGGAAAGAGAAAGGAGTGTTTGGGGATGATCTTGTTATGTATGACGGTAGCGGTTTGTCTCCGGTAAACCGTATCTCTGCCGAAATGTTATGTCGGGTACTCGATTTTATGGCTTCCGATAAAAATTTGCAGACAATATTTTATTCTTCGTTACCGTGTCCGGGAGTAAGTGGTA
Source organism: Coprobacter sp. (assembly GCF_982436375.1). Taxonomy (NCBI): domain Bacteria; kingdom Pseudomonadati; phylum Bacteroidota; class Bacteroidia; order Bacteroidales; family Barnesiellaceae; genus Coprobacter; species Coprobacter sp. The sequence continues at coordinate 3,133 of NZ_CEWDCG010000256.1, forward strand.
CGGTACGTTCGTTTTTGAAAAATTCGTCTCTTTCGAAAAGAATGCGATTGAAAAGCGGCAGTATGGCACATGTGCAAAGTTATGCCGGATATTATGATTCAGGGAATAAAAGATATGCTGTGGCTATTATTGTAAATAACTTTTCCGGCTCTCGTTCTTATTTGCGTCGTGTGTTAGAACAGATGTTCGAGGACGAATTAAAATCATTATAACTTTGTTGTTTTTTGAAATAAACCGATTTAAATTTTGTTTGGTCTGATTTGAGCGTTTTTTTGAGGATGTTCTTTTGTTTTTATGAGGATGATAGTAGCTTATCTGACGAATAAGAGCGAAAAAGTAGACTGAGAAAGTTTCAAAGTTGAACTGATAAGATTTCTGTATTGGAAAATCTGAATAGCTTTTCAGAATACAAATAAAATAATAGATGTTTTATTATAT
>NZ_CEWDCG010000257.1:0-3569 GCF_982436375.1 Coprobacter sp.
TGATGTTGAAACTTTATGCAAATATATAACGATTAAAAATTATACAATGGAAACAGATTTTTGAATTTTATAGTTCCACTAATGGCAGCAATATTTATTTGATGCCGATATACGGGTATGATGATAATTCAAGTGGTATTGTTTCCTGTGCCAATAAGATTAATAATGGTATTTGGGAGCCGTTATATGGTCCTCGAATAGAAAAGGATAATACATGGCATCATATTGCGTTGGTAGTTGCCGGAGTTTCTTGGAATTATTATCTGGACGGTAAGAAAGTTGGTTCGAAAAAGATCTTGTCTCCTATATCTTTGTTGGATCTGACACATCTTTATTTCGGTGTTAATCCCGATCGTTCACCGCATCCAAGCACCGGATCGATAGATGATGTTAACATCTATCATTATCCGTTGAGTGCGAGTCAGGTAGCTCAAATATATGCGGGCGAAGCCATAACGGAGCCTCTTCCGGAAGGCCCTATAACTTTCCTTTTCGATAATGATTTGAAAGAGGAAGGCGGACGCATCACTATCGAGGGGTCAGGATATTCATTTGAAGAGGATTCACAGAGGGGTCAGGTGGTAAAGTTGGAAGCAGGCGGACAGTTGCAGTTTTCCGATAATATCATTCCCGATGAAGCTTCGACGTTGAATTTTCTGTATAAGAAAGAGTCTATTGACGATGCAGATCATGGCAAATATATTTATCGGGCTTTTAAGGATGAAAACAACGGTTATGGCCTTAAGATAAAGGTTGACGGGGATGCAGCCTATGTGGTTTTGGAGACCATCGTAGAAGGGGAGAAGATCGAGACGGTGGGCAGTGAGCTTTTAGAGTCCGGGAAATGGAATGCGATAAGTGTAGTGCATGCGGTAACCCCCAGAATCATTATACGCGTTTATCAGAACGGTAAGCAGACGGCAGCGAAAGTAGCGGTAAATCCTTATAATTTAGGTTTTGATAAATGGTCTTTAGGTAGTACTGTTGCATCAGAGAGTGCCGGAGGGTTTTATGATGAGTTAATGGTCGATGATTATGCGATGGATGTCGAAGATGTTGCCTATTACTATTCATCAACGCTTATGTCTCCGGTCGAAGTAACCGTCGACTGTTCAAATAAATATCAAACAATACGGAATTTCGGATCGTCTGATGCCTGGAATGCCGATTGGTTGGGGCGGCTTTGGCCTGAAGCGAAGAAGAATCGTTTAGCTGAACTGCTGTTCAGTAAAGAGCTGGATGAAAACGGAAATCCGAAAGGGATGGGCCTCTCTTGCTGGCGGTTCAATATCGGTTCGGGTTCGGCAACGCAAGGCGATGATGCAGGAATGGGCGATTCGAAACGTACCGAATGTTTTTTGAATCCCGATGGAACTTATACATGGGAGAGACAGACCGGGCAGCTCTGGTTTCTTAGAAAGGCGGCATTGGAATATGGCGTAGAAGACCTTTTAGGATTTATGAATTCTCCTCCTATATATATGACGAAACACGGTTATGCTTATAATAAAGATAATGGATCGAACTATATTCTTGCGGAAGATAAATACGACGATTATGCGTTATTTGCAGCAGAGGTTGTCGATCATTTTGACAAGGAGGGTATTCATTTCGATTATATCAGCCCGATGAATGAGCCACAATATGCTTGGGCAGGAGGGCAAGAAGGATCACCGGCTACCGATCAGGAGATTGCAGATGTGATAAAGGCTATGAGCAGTGCGTTTGCGGCAAAACAGTTGACGACACAGTTGACTTTCGCAGAAGCCGGTTTTCTTGGTAGTGCAGAGTCTCAGATTCCGAAATTTTGGGGGAATGAACAGCCGACGATGAAAGTAGCGGGATTGCCGAATGTTTCTAATATCGTATCTGCACATAGTTATTGGGCAGATCAGGATGCTCAGGGCATGTATGATACCCGCGTTAATTTTAGGAAAGCTATGGATGCCGTGAATCCTCCACTCGAATATTTTCAGTCGGAGTACAGTCTTTTGGACGGCGGATACAGTTGGGGGCATCCAGGTTCAGAAGGGGGATTCAGTGAAATAGAATGTGCCATCTCCCTGGCCCGTATGCTGCATGTCGATCTGGTGGTAGCTAATGCTACCGGGTGGCATTGGTGGACAACTTTTGAATCGGGTAGTCATTACGGAGAAAGCCGCTTTGCTTTAATTGAAGCTCCGACGGTAGAAGGTCTTAATGATGGCTTTATTCACGGAACAAAGCTTCTTTACACATTAGGACAATATTCCCGATTCGTACGTCCTGGAATGAAGCGGGTGGAAGCGAAACGATCAGATAATTTAAGTGTTGTCGATGCGTTGAAGAACGATATGTATTCTTCGTACATTAATGAAGCAACGCAGCAAGTCGTAATTATTGCGACAAATTCGAGAACTGTGAAAAGACCGTTTACGTTTAAGGTAGAGAATATATCCGGTAATACAGACTTGGAGTTTACTCCTTATGTGACTTCAGAGGGTGACAATATGAAAGCTTATCCTAAGATTAAAGAAGGCGATGTGTTTACGATACCCCCTCTTTCAGTGGTGACATTTGTGTCGGGTTCAGGAGATATTTCTTCTGTTACAACGGTAAAGGAGGAAGATAAGAATAGGGATATTCATATTCAGCCGAATCCTGTTAGGGATGAAGCTACGGTTAGTAGTGGAAGTCCTATGAAAAATGTCACTTTATATGATGTTTACGGAAAACTTGTTTACCGGCAATCGGATATAAATGAAAAAATCTGTAAATTATCTTTGTCTGGCTTATTACCGGGAATGTATGTTGTAAAAGTGGAGACAGATAATGGTTGTAAAACACAAAAGATGATAAAAAAATGATTTATAGAAGTCCGGAATTTCCGGACTTCTTTTTTATCGGACATCATATAATTATTCCGGATTCTAAACATTTTATCTCATAGTTTGTTTTAAGTAATAAATCGACATTTATTTACATAATAAAAATAGAATTATGGGAAAAAAAGGAGTTGAAATTCTTACATTGGATGTAAAGAGTTTGATCGATGTTCTGAATCAGGCATTGGCAGAAGAATGGTTGGCATATTATCAATATTGGGTAGGAGCACGTGTAATGAAAGGTCCGATGCATGATGACATTGAAAAAGAATTATTGAAACATGCAGATGAAGAACTTGATCATGCAAAACTGTTAATTGACAGAATTATTCAGTTGGATGGTACTCCGGTTCTGTCGCCTGAAGAATGGTTTAAATTAGCTCATTGTAAATATCTACCTCCGGTAGATCCTAATATTGAGGCTATATTGAAACAAAATCTCGGATCAGAAAGATGTGCTATTCAGAGATACGAAGATATCGCTAATTTCACTAATGGAAAAGATTTTACGACTTTCAATATCGCTACTCATATTCTTGCAGAAGAATTGGAGCATGAAGAAGATATTGAGTCATGGTTGGAAGATATGCGTATTTTCCGCCAAGAAGTTTGCAAAGCTTAATATGTTGGGGTGTTTTTGATGAAGAAAAGACTTTGTCTGAGTGATCGGGCAGAGTCTTTTTGATATTGTTTGCAGATAAAAAT
>NZ_CEWDCG010000258.1:0-3555 GCF_982436375.1 Coprobacter sp.
ACATTTATGATATAATCCATATATTTGATTCAAAATAAATTATTATATCATGGCAGGTGATAATATAGTGGTCTTTATGACTTTCGGTGATTTGACGGAAGCATATCTTGTTAAAGGTATATTAGATGATAATGCAATTCCGTCTTTTATATCGGATGAGAATGTTTTGTCGGTTTATCCTTTATATAATCAAGGACTAGGAGGAATAAAATTGTCTGTGTTTGAGAGAGATCTTGAGAGTGCGATAAGATTAGTTAAAGAGCAACAAGAAGCTTCTTTTATTCCTGAAGATCAAAAAGGTGTGAATAGTTTGGTGGATGACGGGCCTGTATGCCCTGTTTGTGGCTCACGAAATGTTGCTTATGGAGCTTCTGTCCGGCATAAGTATAACTGGTTGACGATATTCATATCTATATTCCTCCAGGTATATCCGTTTGCAATCCGTAAGAGGTTTCATTGCTTTGATTGTGGAACAGATTTTAAATATAGGAAGAATTAAATATCTGTCAAAAAGCCATTTTTTTACGATATATTAGGACTTGCTGATTATCTTTGTAAAGATTTTAGAGTGGTTTCTCCTTATGAAAAAAGGAATAAGTAAATTAATAATCTGTTTAATTTTATTTTGTATGGGTTGTACGTCTGTAAACAAAGAACATGTTTATGTATTGATTGAAACTGAATTAGGCGATATTAAGGTCAAACTATATAATGAAACGCCTCTTCATAGAGATAATTTTGTCAAATTGGTAAAAGAAGGCTATTATGACGGCCTTTTGTTTCATCGGGTTATAAAAGATTTTATGATACAGGGCGGAGATCCTGACTCTAAAGGAGCTGTTGCTGATAGAACATTGGGGAGCGGAGGACCGGGATATACCCTTCCTGCAGAAATCGTGTATCCTTTATACTTCCATAAAAAAGGAGTTTTGGCTGCGGCTCGTCAGGGAGATGAAGTGAATCCGAAAAAAGAGTCTTCCGGATCTCAGTTTTATATAGTTACCGGAAACGTGTATTCTGAAGGGAAATTGAAAAGTTTGGAACAGCAGCTCACTCAAATGAAAGAACGGAATATCTTTAATCGTTTGGTGGGAGAGCATAGGTCGGAAATTATGCAGTTGCGTAAAAATCGTGATCAAGAAGGGTTGATGGCTTTGCAAGATACTCTTATTGCTCGGACTCATGAAATTTTGATGGAGGAAGGTCCGGTAATGTTCACTCCGGAGCAAAAAACGGCATATACATCGGTGGGCGGTGCTCCTCATTTGGACGGTGAATATACTGTATTCGGTGAAGTCGTCGAGGGGCTGGATATTGTTGATAAAATACAATTGGTGACTACCGGTAAAGCTGATCGCCCGAAAAAAGATATTTCAATGCGAATGAAAATTATAGAATAGTGATTCGGATTAATAGATATTGTCTGTCAAATGGATTGCGTTTAATTCACCATCAGGATAAAGAAACTCAGATGGTGGCATTAAACCTTTTGTACGATGTCGGGTCTAAGGATGAAAATCCGGATTGTACAGGGTTTGCTCATTTGTTTGAGCATCTGATGTTCGGTGGGTCTGTTAATATTCCCGATTTCGATACTCCGTTGCAAAAAGCCGGTGGTGAGAATAATGCGTGGACAAGTAATGATATAACGAATTATTATTCGGTAGTTCCGCGTCAGAATGTAGAAACAGCTTTTTGGCTGGAGTCGGATCGTATGTTCGGGCTTGATTTTTCGGAAAAAAGTCTGTCCGTACAGAAGCAAGTCGTAATCGAAGAATTTAAGCAGCGTAACCTGAATCAGCCGTACGGTGATATTCCGTTATTGATAAGGCCATTGGCATATAAAGTGCATCCGTACAGGTGGCCTACGATAGGGAAACGGGTTGAGCATATCGAACAGGTAAAACTGGAAGATGTGAAGTCGTTCTTTTATAAATATTATGCTCCGAATAATGCTATTTTGGCAGTTACGGGAAACATCTCTTTTGAAGAAGCTGTTGAACTTACCGAAAAATGGTTTGGCACGATAGAGCGAAGAGATATAGAGCCTCGGAATTTACCGGCAGAGCCTGTTCAGAAGTCTGCACGGTTTCAGGAAGTTTCACGTTCTGTACCGTTAGATTCGATTACGAAGGTGTATCACATGTGCCGGAGAATGGATAAAGAATATCATTGCTTTGACTTGTTATCCGACATACTATCCAATGGACGATCTTCCCGGTTGTTTCAACAGCTTGTTATGGATCGGAAACTGTTTGCCGATATAGATGCCAGTATTACAGGTGATATAGATGCCGGATTGTTTATGATCAAGGGAAAAGTCAATAAAGGAATTTCTTTAGAGGAGGCAGATCGTGCTATTGTTGAAGAGTTGCGTAGATTGGGAGAGAATGAGGTGTCGGCGTATGAATTGCAAAAAGTAGTCAATAAATTTGAGTCAAACGATCTGTTTTCCAATATTAATTACTTGAATAAAGCAACTAATTTAGCCTATTACGAATTATTGGATAGAGCCGAAAATATCGATAGTGAAATAGAAAAATATAAAGGTATCACTTCCCGTATGCTGAAAGAAGTAGCAGAAAGAGCATTTGTTGAGGAGAATAGTTCTACTCTATATTATCGTGCAGACGGAGACTTATCATAAACCGATTTTGCATATATAGTAGAATTGATAAAATCCATTTTGTGATTTTAGAGTAGTTAGATTAATATAAGAAAGACAATCAATACAGGTAGAAACGGGGCTGTAGAGATTTTGCCCGATAACCTTTATTGTGAATAAATGGGGGAATATATGCGATTTAAGTTGATACTTACAGTAAATTCAGAACATTCTGGAAATGTACTTCCGGTGAGTTACCAATATGAATTATCTTCTTGCATTCATCGAATATTGACTGATAATAAAGAACTGTATGAACAGTGGTTGAGGATGAATGGGTTCTTACCGGAAATGAGTGTGAAATATAGGTTATTATCTATCTCAAATTTTTATATTCCTAAAATAAAAGTCGAAACCGATCGTCTTTTTATTCTTTCGAAAAGAGTACAATTATGGATTTCTTGTTTGCCGGAGCGTGGTACTGAAGATTTTATAAAAGCGCTTTTTGCAGGAAAAATTTTGTTGATAGGAGATCGTCATACTCAAGTAGAATTGCAAGTGGATGACATAATAAAAACAGATATGGATTCTTATCCTGAGACGTTGAGCTATCTTTCATTATCTCCTATTGTATTTGTGCATGTTCGTCCTAATAGAAGTATAGAATATGTGAGTCCTTATACTCCGGGATATGGAGAGGTATTATTGAATCATATTCTGGAAAAGTATCGTCATTTTTATGGGAAAGATTTTTCCGATAATATGAATTTTAATTTTGAGCTGTTGTCCGAACCTAAGCGAAAAGGTATATTTATAAAGCGTTTTACAAAAGAAGAGTCGAAGATTATCGGTTATATGTATAAATTTAAGCTGACATTGCATCCTGTCTTGCATCAGTTGATTCATAATACCGGGTTGGGAGATAAAGTCAATTTGGGGTTTGGTTGTAT
>NZ_CEWDCG010000259.1:0-3552 GCF_982436375.1 Coprobacter sp.
TTATTATGACACGGAAGGCGGTACTTGTTTGGTCGTATTTTGTCGGACTGATTTTATATCCGTCTTACATGTCTGCGCAAGAACCGCCCGTAGAGACTCCGAAACTACTTTTTGATGGAAAAACATTTACACTTCCGCTTGAAAGCCCGGTATTGCAAAAGCGTCAAATTGCAGACACGCTTTTAGTAGGGATGCCGATAGAGGCGTATATAGAACCGCTGAATCTTAAATTGTCGGAGTATAAGTTTGCTTTACCTAATAATCCTTCTCAGACAATAAAGCGGGCATTACTTATTCATATGGCGAATTATAAGGGAGATGAGGAGCAAAACGCATTAATGTTGAGAGCGAGAAATAATGTAGCTCAAATGTTGAATTTATCAGGAGCTAAACGAACGAAAAGTGTTGGTTTCAGTCTTGATCCGGTCTATTATATCCGGCATCGGAAGGAGATTAAAAGTGCTGAGAGAGCGCGGTTGATCATCCAGGATCTGAATAAATTAGATTCTAAATAACACCTTTTATATAAATAGACTCTTTGAAGAAGTATTAGTTTACTGCTTCTTCTTTATTGTTTGTCGAACAAAGCTGAACTCGAGTTGTTATAGGTGATATAGGTCAAAATGTCAGTTTATGGAACTGTTTAAGTGTAAATACATTTTTTTATCGGTAGGTTGTTCGTAATCTTTAATGTGGTCATTTTGTCATTTTAACCGATTGGTTACCAGTATTTTTGTCCGTAAATTCATTTGGCATCCCTTTTGCGAATAACTTCTTGAATTTAACTAAAAAAGAATGGAAAGGAGAAAAAAGATATGAACTTTAATAATTTTACAATCAAATCGCAAGAAGCTGTTCAGAAAGCAGTCGAGATAACTTCTGCCAATGGACAGCAGGCTATCGAGCCGGTACACTTGCTGAAAGGTGTTGTTGATGTAGGAGAAAGCCTTGTCAATTATATTTTTCAGAAATTAGGCGTTAATGTCAACTTACTGAAAACAGCGGTTGATCGGGAGATTGCCTCTTTACCTAAGGTGAGTGGCGGTGAGCCTTATTTGAGTCGTGAAGCAAATGCGGTATTGCAGAAAGCTTCTGACTACTCTTCTAAAATGGGAGATCAGTTTGTTGCTTTAGAGTCTATTCTAATGGCTCTATTACAGACAAAAAGTTCTGCATCGTCTTTTATGAAAGATGCCGGAATTAACGAAAAAGAATTGGGAGCGGCTATTGATGAATTGAGAAAGGGACAAAGTGTAAAGGATGCTTCTGCTGAAGATACTTATAATGCTTTGAGTAAGTATGCAATTAACTTGAATGAACGTGCCCGTACCGGAAAACTTGATCCTGTTATCGGACGAGATGATGAAATTCGTAGGGTATTGCAGATATTAAGTCGGCGTACGAAAAATAATCCTATATTAATAGGAGAGCCGGGTACTGGTAAAACTGCCATAGCAGAAGGTTTGGCTCACAGAATTGTACGTGGTGATGTTCCTGAAAATCTGAAAAGTAAACAGATATATTCTTTGGACATGGGAGCTTTGGTTGCTGGAGCTAAATATAAAGGCGAGTTTGAAGAACGACTCAAAGCTGTTGTTAATGAGGTGACTCAGGCTGAAGGAGAGATTATTCTTTTTATAGATGAAATACATACTTTAGTCGGTGCGGGAAAAGGTGAGGGGGCAATGGATGCCGCTAATATCTTAAAACCTGCATTGGCAAGAGGAGAACTTCGTTCGATCGGAGCTACTACTTTAGATGAGTATCAGAAATATTTTGAAAAAGATAAGGCTCTTGAACGTCGTTTCCAAATTGTTATGGTCGATGAACCTGATGAATTGAGTACGATTTCGATTTTGAGAGGTTTAAAAGAACGGTATGAAAATCACCACAAAGTGCGTATTAAAGATGATGCGATCATTGCTGCCGTACAACTGTCCGAACGATATATTACAGATCGGTTTTTACCGGATAAGGCAATCGATTTAATGGATGAAGCTGCCGCCAAGCTGCGTCTTGAGGTAGATTCTGTACCTGAGGCTTTGGATGAGATTTCTCGTCGTATCAAACAGTTGGAAATCGAACGGGAGGCGATCAAAAGAGAAAATGATAAAGATAAGCTGAAGACGTTGAATGAGGAAATTGCCAATTTGAAAGAGGAAGAAACGAAATTTAAAGCTAAGTGGGAATCCGAAAAGGAATTGGTCAATAAAATTCAGCAAAACAAAATCGATATAGAGAACCTTAAGTTTGAGGCCGACCGTGCGGAGAGAGAGGGCGATTATGAAAAAGTCGCTGAAATACGGTATGCAAAGATTACGGCCAAAGAACAAGAAATAAAAGATGTTCAGGAAAAACTGAAGACTTTGCAAGGCGGAGTTGCCATGATCAAGGAAGAGGTGGATGCGGAAGATATTGCCGATGTCGTTTCCAGATGGACGGGAATTCCTGTCAGCAAGATGATGCAGAGTGAAAAAGAAAAACTGCTTCATCTGGAAGAAGAACTTCATAAACGTGTAGTCGGGCAGGAAGAAGCAATACAGGCTGTTTCGGATGCAGTTCGTCGTAGTCGTGCGGGACTGAGTGATCCGCGTCGTCCGATAGGCTCATTTATTTTCTTGGGAACTACGGGTGTCGGAAAAACAGAGTTGGCAAAAGCTTTGGCGGAATATTTGTTTGACGATGAAAATATGATGACCCGTATCGATATGAGTGAGTATCAAGACAAATTCAGTGTGACCCGTCTTATCGGATCGCCTCCCGGATATGTCGGATATGAAGAAGGCGGACAGTTGACCGAAGCGATACGGCGTAAACCGTATTCGGTTGTGTTGTTCGACGAAATAGAAAAGGCTCATCCCGATATTTTCAATATTTTATTGCAAGTGTTGGATGACGGACGTTTGACCGATAATAAGGGTCGTTTGGTGAATTTCAAGAATACGATTATCATCATGACTTCCAATATGGGATCAAGTCTTATTCGGGAGAATTTCGAAAAAATTACACCCGAAAATAAAGATGAAATTACAGAAATGACCAAACGTCAGGTTCTGGATTTGTTGAAGCAGTCTATACGTCCTGAGTTCCTGAATCGTATCGACGAAACGATTATGTTTACTCCTCTTAATGAAAAAGAAATCGAACAGATTGTTGCAATGCAGCTTAAAGGAATTGAGAAATTGTTGGCTTCGAATGGTGTGAAACTGGATATTACACCGGCAGCTTTGGCCTTTGTCGCTAAAGAAGGTTATGATCCGCAATTCGGTGCTCGTCCCGTAAAACGTATCATTCACCGATATATATTGAATCAATTGTCGAAAGATTTATTGGCTCAGAAAGTAGATAAAAGCAAACCCATAGTTATTGATGCTGATGAAAACGGGTTGGTATTTAGAAATTAATTGATATTTCTATAATAGAGGGGGAATTTTGCTATTGAAAAGTAAAGTTCCCCTTTTTTATTTGTAAGTCTTGAATTTTGAATCAAAATTGATCTTTTTTGAAATATTTCTATTCCTTTTCTTTTCCCCCTTTCATTTACATTTGCAT
>NZ_CEWDCG010000260.1:0-3541 GCF_982436375.1 Coprobacter sp.
TTGGGATTCACTAATGCCTTTCTGCATCAATAAATCACGATCCGCTTGTGTAAATGTCATAGTATATTATTTAGTTAATGATATGTTGCAAAACCACTCAAATTTACAAAAACCTTATTAAATTCGTGAATAGTAAGTTCAAAAAATATATATTTGAATTGTTTTTAGATAATAAATAATATGAATTATGGGAGAGAGTACATATTTTACCGTTCCTGAACGGAAAGAGTTCCTGGTTGCTTACCGGGCATTGTGGCGATCCTCTCATTCGTTGATCGGGGAAGATGATTTCAAGCGTATTCGAGAAATGATTACCGATGCTGTAAAAAAAGGTAATTATTTACGGGACGAAAAGGGGATAAATGTCTTGTTGAGAAATATTAATACGGCTCTTATCCTTTCCAAAGAAGTCGGTCTTGAACGTAGTACGTTAATTTCGGTCCTGATTTATAATTTGGTTTCCGGAGGAAGCTATACCAATGAACAAGTCGAAGCTATATTTGGATCAGATATAGCAAAAATCATACGTGGATTAATTAAAGCGAACGGTCTTTATGCTAAGCAGGCAACGGTAGAGAGCGATAATTTCAGAAAATTATTATTGACTTTTGCAGAAGATGTGAGGGTCATCATTATTATGATTGCAGATCGGTTATGTCTGATGAGGATGATAAACCATCATCCTGATGAGCAGTTCAGAGTAAATGTGGCTTGTGAAGCATCTTATCTGTATGCTCCTTTGGCACATCGCTTAGGGCTTTATACGATTAAGTCCGAATTAGAAGACCTCGCTCTGAAATATACCGATCGGCCTACTTTCAATGAGATTGCCCGAAAACTGAATGAAACGAAAGCTGCCCGGGATAAATATATTTATGAATTTATAAAACCGGTGAAGGCTAAACTCGAGGCTGCCGGATTGAAATTCGAGATTAAGGGAAGAACAAAGTCTATATCTTCTATACTGAATAAGATAAGGAAGCAAAAGGCCGAGCTTGAAGATATTTATGATTTGTTCGCCATACGGGTAGTCTTGGATACACCTGAAGATCAAGAAAAGGCAGATTGTTGGAAAGTGTATTCTATTGTTACCGATATGTACCAGCCTAATCCGAAACGACTTAAAGATTGGCTTTCTATACCCAAAAGCAATGGATATGAATCGTTGCATATAACAGTGTGGGGACCCGAAAACCGTTGGGTCGAGGTACAGATACGAAGCAAACGTATGGATGAAATTGCTGAAAGAGGGTTGGCGGCACATTGGAAATATAAAGGTATAAAAAGCGAGAGCGGACTGGATGACTGGTTGAATAATGTCAGGGATATTTTAGAGTCTGCCGATGCTACCGGGCCAATGGAACTGATGAAGGAGTTTAAGATGGATCTTTATGATAAAGAGGTCTTTGTATTTACTCCGAAAGGGGATTTGTATAAATTGCCTAAAGGTGCGACGGTTCTGGATTTCGCTTTTTTAATTCATACCGCTTTGGGCAGCAAGTGTGTCGGAGCAAAAGTGAACGATAAAAATCAGCCGATCAAATATGTTCTTAAGAGTGGGGATACGATCGAAGTTCTGACTTCACCTTCACAGACGCCTAAGCAAGATTGGCTGAACATTGTTGCAACCTCTAAAGCCCGTGTAAAAATCAAGCAAGCTTTGAATGAGGCCACTTATAAAGAGGCCGAATTTGGAAAAGAATTGTTGCAGCGTCGGTTTAAAAATCGGAAAATCGATGTTGATGAGGCGATCATGATGCGTTTGATAAAAAAAACAGGGTATAAGACGGTAACTGATTTTTATTATGATCTGTCGCAAGAAAAAATCGATGTGAATGCTGTTATAGATTCATATCTCGATTTGGATAGGAAAGAGAATGAAGAATCGACCGAGTCGCGTACTGCGGAGAATTATGTACAACCGCATTTTTCTGAAGAATTTGGGAAAGAAGACGTGCTGGTGATCGATCAGAATTTGAAAGGAATAGATTATAAGTTATCGAAATGTTGTAATCCTATTTATGGAGATGATATATTCGGATTTGTTTCTACTCAGGGGAGTATTAAAATACATCGAATGGATTGCCCTAATGCTTTGGCTTTAAGAACTCGTTTCGGGTATAGGATCGTTAAGGCGCGCTGGTCGGGAAAGCAAGGCTCTCAGTATGCTACCGTTTTGCGTGTCGTCGGAAATGATGATATCGGTATTGTGACGAATATAACGTCGATCATTTCGAAAGAGAAAAATATTGCGATGCGAGGTATATCCATAGATTCTAATGACGGACTTTTTCAAGGACATATTACGGTTTTGGTCGATGATTTGTCTGCATTGAATGCTTTGATGAAAAAATTGAAGACCGTAAAGGGTGTTAAGAGTGTAGATCGGGTTACGTTGAGTTAAATGATATTTAGATAGATAATATATGAAAAGAATCTTTTTTATTTCGATTATCGGTTTAGCCCTGTTTTCAGGGGCATGTTCAAAAAAAAATAATCCGGCTGCCGAGCAATATCAGAAAGCCGAAGAGCTATACCGGCAAGGGGATTATGCACGAGCTAAAGTTGCGATTGACAGTATTGCCAAGATCGATCCTCGGGCATTTGATGAAATTCGTGCCGGAATGCAATTGATGCGCCGTGTGGATTTGAGTATAAATGAACGTAATCTCGCTTATGTGGATAGTTTGTTGCCTATACGTCAAGCCTTTCAGAAGGATTTATTCTCTAAATTTAAGTTGCAGAAAGATGAAAAATATCAGGAAGAGGGTAATTATGTTTTCAAAAAAGACCGGAATGCCGGGAGTGTCAACCGTTCATGTTTGCGCATTCAGGTGACAGAAGATGGACAGATGCAGTTGATGAGTGTCTATTCCGGAGCGACAAAATTGAATCATGAGTCGGTAAAAGTGGAGTTACCGGACGGGACATTTGCTCTTACATCGGTTATTCCTTATGACGGTGCGAATAATTATCGTTTTGTAAATGCCGGAAATACGACTGAGGTTGTGACGTATAAAGGGAAACAGATGCGTTCGGTAGCAGATTTGGTTTATAATAGTAATGGTGCAAAAATAAAGGTAAGTTATGAAGGTAAGCGACCTTTCTCTTTTATTATGGATAATAATACAAGAGAAGCTATTAGTGCTTCTTATGAACTTGCTTTGGTGATGTCTGAAATAAAACAACTTCAGCGGGAAAAGGCTATTGCCACTAAGACTATCGAAATATTAAAGAAGCAAATTGCTGATCACGAACATGATAGTCTCGATAAAAAATCATGATTAGAAATGGTATAGATCGTTAAAATCTGACAGATTTTTTATTCGAAAGATAGGATAGGTATTTATTTTTATACAAGCTATTCCGCAAGAAATGATTTTCATTTTTTGCGGAATTTTATAAATGGCTTTTTAGGAAGGCTCTTAAACTTGCTTTTTTCTTGTCTCTCTATTTGGTGTATTATTCTTCTTAATCATATCATTGATTCTTAGATAAATATAGATATATAATAATAGCGTCAGAGTGCTTGATTCGAGGG
>NZ_CEWDCG010000261.1:0-3530 GCF_982436375.1 Coprobacter sp.
TCTTTTTTCACTGGTTCGTCCATCAAAGCAAAATTCTTTGCAGGTTCGGTCTTGGCCGTATCTTTTTTCACTGGTTCGTCCATCAAAGCAAAATTCTTTGCAGGTTCGGTCTTGGTCGTATCTTTTTTTACCGGTTCTTGAGCACAAATTGTTGTTGTAATACCTAAAAACAGAATTGTAGCAACACTAAAAATCATCTTTTTCATAATCATCAATTTTTTAGTTTATTATATTGGTATTTTATTCATAAACACACCAACATAATATTCCAAAAATATGCCAAGAAAATGATATATAACAATTACACAATGATTATCAAATGATTACAAAACAACGCAATTAATATACATCCTACCAAATGTGGAATATTCCACACATAACATGTAGATTTTTTCCTCAATTGTGTAGGGTAATGTACCGTTCTGCCTCTGAAATCGTATTTACAATATAAGTTTCTACAAGTTGGCATTTTTGATCAATCTCGAAATTGAATTCTCCTTTAATTTTCTCCAACTCAATCAATATATCGGTACACTCTCGATGTTCCAACAATGTAAATAGCGGTATCAATTTATGTGACACAGCAGATATCGTACTCATATCTTTATCTTGACGAGCACTCTTAAAACGTTCCAGATTTTGTCTTGTCTCAGAGACAAACGATGCCAATATCTCATTCGCCGCATCTTTATCATCTCCTGCAAATGCCAATAACGCAGAAAAACGAAGTTCCTCCTCTGGATTATGAACGGTTTCTTCCGTATATAAATCAGAAATATAATCCGGATAATATCGGACTACAAGATCATATAACTCCTTTCCCGTAAAAGGCTTGTTTAAATGTGACGTAAAACCCGCTGATAGAAATTCATTATCAGACATATTCGACCGGGCAGTCAATGCTACAACAGGAATGGATCGAACTTCCGGCAAATCAGAAGCACGAATTAAACGAACTAATTCAAAGCCGGATAATTCAGGCATCTGAATATCTGTGAATACAAAATCGAACTTTTGGTCTGACAATAAGCCAAGCACTTCTTTCGGATGTTCACAACAGACACAAGAAAAATTATAACGTTTCATCAATGACGCCGTAAGCTCAAGCTGCAAACGATCATCATCTACCAACAAACAACGAACATTCTTTCCCATATCAAGCACAGCACTTTCTTCTGCAGTTTCTTCCGGTATTACCATATCCGTTTTCTTAAACGGAATAATTACCGTAAAACATGTTCCTTGCTCGAGTGTACTATCGACCGAAATTTTTCCGCCAAGAAGCAAGACCAGTTTTTTTGTTATAGATAATCCCAAACCAAAACCTTCAGCACCCTGCGCTCCGGGAAGTCTCGTAAACTCCTTAAAAATGCGTTCACGGTCATCTTCCGCAATTCCCATACCGGTATCTTCTACCTGAATTTTCAACCGACTACCTAATAGCTTGACTCGCAATGCAACTGAGCCTTTTTCTGTAAATTTTATAGCGTTCGACAATAAATTATTTACAACTTGCCGAATACGGAAAGGATCTCCCAGATAAGCGCCCTGCAAATCTTTATCGATTTCGGTTATCAGTTCTAAATTCTTTTTACCTGCTACAGGTATAAAACTATCTCCTATCTCACAAAAAAAACGATACGGCTCAAACGGCACATCATGTATCTCCATTTTATCAGAATCCAGTCTATGATAATCCAGTAAATCGGTTACCAATTGAAGAAGATGATCTGATGAACTCTTCATATTCTCCAAATAATATTTTGCCCGGGATTCACGAATATGTCCGGATAAAAGATCGATATAACCGATAATCGAACTTAATGGAGCTTTAATGTCATGTGTAATAGTCAACATCAACTGTTCTCTGCTTTTCAATAATTCTTCTGCCCGACGATTCGATTCTTCAAGTTCTCTCCGATAACGGTTACTCCGGGAAATATCTTTCCAAATAAAAATGATGAAAAGAACTATCAAAATCAAAGAGAACACGGCAATACCTCCCACCACCTGTACAGAATGCCTCATCACCTGGTCTCTGTCCTGATAACGTGCCAAAGATCTGTCTAACTCTTCTTGTTCGAAAGCTCTTACCAAATTATTGATTTTGACCAACAAAATTTGGTTATTATAACGTAGAGCCTCACTCCTGCGAGTAACCCGATTCTGCAATTCTTTTTGCTGATCGAAAACGGCATACTGTATATCGGAAAATATATTGGCAATCGTATCTGCTGCATTATAAGGTTGAACAACCGTATCGGTAATCAATTGCTGAGATTGACTATACACCGTATTTTCATCTTCTTTCCGTGTAGAAAAAGCATCTGCCAAACGCTTAAAGAAACTTTTTCTCGGATTTCTGACCGTGAGGGTATCTTGTTTTACTACAATTTTTTTCCTGATTTGTACCGACTTAACTACCGAATCCCTACGGGTTATTTCTCTCTGAATGTTTTGTTCATACAAATTACCGACATCTGCATTCCGGCGTAATCTCAACCATGCCAACGAATTAGATTCTTTCTCGGTTAAAAGCACGATAATACTATCCATCCGCTGCTTTTGTAACGTATCGGTAACCAACTGTTTCAAAGAGTCTAAATTTCGGTACATTTTATCAAAAGTTTGACGATAATGCCTGCTATTGCGGACATGTCCGCTACTCAATGCTTGCAAGTCACCCTCCGACTCATATAATAATGCCAATGTCTCACTAATTAGAGAACGCTTACTTCGCATAGCTTCTTCTTCCTCATCGGGAAGAGAAAGGCGGGAAAATTTATCGAATAAAAAGAACACAGAAAAAAAGGCTATTACTATCAGCAACAAATACCCAATCAAAATCTTTACTCTTATTTCTTTGAACAGCCTAAACATCTTCTACCTCCTTACTTTTCTTAAGAGCCTGTCTAATAATTTTCCTGAATATCTAAAAAAACGGACGTAAATCATTTATCAACGTATCGGATAATGGTATATAATCGAGAAAAGCCGTCCAAGCTTGACCGACTACTCTTTATTATATCCTCTACATAATTATTGCGACCAATGCACATCTTATTTTTCTAATCAAAACAAAGATATAGAATAAAATAAAAGATAGATTATTCTTCTATAATTTTTCAGTATACACAGCCGCCTATCCTCAACAAAAAAGAACGGTTGCCATCCCGACAACCGTTCTTCCTTAATCTTAAATCTAAAATACCATGAAAAACTATTCTTGACGTAAAGATTACTATTCTATATAAAAATATACACACATCATTTTTCAAATGACTTACAACAAACTATATTTTCATTTAATAAAGAACTCAATAATCGTTTTTTTATGTTTTTTATCTTCAAACTCTTGTTCAATAACAAGCGATTATAAACTCAAAAACATGTTTTATTTATGTTGTACAAAAGAATATATTTTACACATCAAAACATAGCAATATTTAATCAAATAATAGCAAATTCATTGCAATCAGAAATTAAAATCTCAAAACGACGCTATTATAACCCAAGTATTTTTCATAAAC
>NZ_CEWDCG010000262.1:0-3529 GCF_982436375.1 Coprobacter sp.
ATAAAGGAAGACATGCGCATACATATCTCCCAAATAGAGAAAGCCGTACGTTTAAATTTAAGGGAGTTTATGAACTGTGATCTGACCAACAAAAAAAAAGATTTTTATGTCCGATTCGGGTTTGATTACTATATGTATTTCAACAGTAATATAGATAAATGCATTCTTAAAAAAGAGATCGAGAAAATCGGTCTGTATTTCAATCCGAGATGACAAGAGCTCGGACAAGAGATTCTCTAAGGCTTGCAATAAAATATACAGAAAATAATGGATGGAAAATACTGTGCCAACGAACAGCGCCTTACTATTTAATAGTCTATTTCAATTTAAATCCACATGGATAAACGATAAAAAAATAAATAAGCGAAATCAAAATGCAAAAACTTTATTTTCTTAAATATTCCCTAATATCGATCCTACTTTCTGTAATGTTCAGAGCAGAAGCTCAGTCGAACGATTTATACTATCGATCGGCTCAAAACAGATTGACAAATATGCTTTCAGGAAAAGAATCACTAAATCTTAGAGAAGCAATCTATTGTGTAGAAAACGCATGGTTTAACGACAAACTGAATAAAAAATTGTTTTACAAACAAATCGAACGATATGCGGATTTTTGTCGAGCTGTCAGCAATTCCGGACGGATAATCTATTCCGGAAACGATGTATCTTCAGTAAACGCCCAAGCTGCCGTATTCGCCTTTATGACCGATACCATACCCATACAAATGGGAGACTCTGTTTACTATCATCTCCCTTTCGGATATAATGCCGATGACTTTGCCGGAGAAAAAAACTGGAGCAACATGTTTGTCTCCACACTTATGGCAACCGGTAAAGGTAACTGTCATTCGATGCCTCTACTTTATAAACTTATTATGGACGAACTGGGAGAAAAATGCTGGTTAGCATTAGCCCCCAATCACATGTATATAAAAGCAAAAACGCAACACATCGGTTGGTACAATATTGAATTGACAACCGGGGATTTTCCTACCGATGCTTGGTTGATGGCGTCGGGGTATATTCATCTCGATGCAGTACGTAACGGGATTTACACCGATACGCTATCTTTAAAACAGTCCGTGGCACTGTGTTTGACCGACTTGGCTCAAGGGTATATGCACAAATATGGAATCGGAAACAGAAAATTCATCGAAGATTGCTGCAATACGACTCTCAAACATTATCCTAACTATATAAATGCACTATTGATAAAAGCGGAATTATTGACAAAGCAATACCGACATCTGGACAATAAAGAGTGTGAAGAGGCTAAAAAGCTAAAAGAAAAAATGGACGATGCTTATGCTCATATCCACCGCTTAGGTTATAGGAAAATGCCCGAAGAGATGTATCGCAAATGGTTAAAATCAATAAAAACAAATATCAAAACCCCTTTTGAAAACTTTTAAAGAAATTATCTGAACCTATCAGGCATACATTTACTTTGCGGAGGGAGGGGGATTCGAACCCCCGATACGCTTTTGGCGTATACACGCTTTCCAGGCGTGCCTCTTCAACCACTCGAGCATCACTCCAAGATTCTGCGAATCTTCATTTGCGGTGCAAAGATACTCTTTTTTCTGATTTTACAGACGATTTGTCACAAAGATTCAAACCGCATTTTATCGATTTATGTTTTTTAACGATTGATTCACCACTACAATTTAAACAGGATTTCAGCATTCCGGGAAGTCCGCTCCTCAACTTCTTGATTAGAAAGGCCCAATATTTCCGCAATCTTCTCTGCGGTTTTTACGATATAAGAAGGTTCGTTACGTTTCCCGCGAAACGGTACAGGAGCTAAATAAGGTGCATCCGTCTCCAGTAAAACCCGATCGACTCCTATCTCCCTTATCGTTTCATCAAGACGGGCATTTTTAAAAGTCACTACACCATTGATACCGAAATAAAAATCTCCCAATTCCCGAATTATCTTTACTTGATCGGGAGTCCCGCCAAAACTGTGAAAAACACCGGTCAACGATAACGACGAAAGAGATTTTAATGCCGCAACAGTTTCGTCAAAAGCATCCCGACAATGGATTATCACAGGTATTTTCTTATTGCAAGACCAACGTACTTGTGAAGTAAAGGCATCGATCTGTTCCCTTAAAAATGTCTTGTCCCAATACAAGTCCATACCGATTTCACCCACAGCGCAATATTCTCCCCGGTCCAACTCAGCTTCAATACACGACAAATCCCGTTTATAATCTTGATTTATCGAAGTCGGGTGTAATCCCATGGCTCCTTTACATAATGAAGAATAATCGTTCAATGTTTGTCGCAATGCACCGACAGTTTCCACATCTACATTCGGTAAAATCATACGAGTAATTCCCGACTTCTCCGCTCTATCGATTACAGCCCTCCGGTCCTCATCAAATTCCTGAAGATATATATGAGTATGCGTATCTATCATAATCCTAATTTTCTCTCTCCATAAGTACCGCAGAAAGTTCCAACAATGGCTCTATGTATTCAGGTTCTACATTTATTTCTTTCAATAGGTCCGTACCTTTTTTATAATACTCCCACATCTTGTTTTCACACAGTTCTTTTATTCCTACACGGGTATAAATGTCCGTTACACAACGAATTTTCTCATTTGCGTCATACTCTTTTGCACCAATCCATGACAGAAGGTCTTCTTTGTCTTTACCTTCAGCCAATCTCAATGCATTAATCAACATATATGTTTTTTTATTATTGAGAATATCGCCACCTATTTTCTTCCCGAACACAGCAGGATCTCCATACACATCCAAATAATCATCTTTCAACTGAAATGCCAATCCGATATTCTCACCGAACCGATACAAACGGTCGGCATCAGAGGGATGAGCTTCGGCTATTACTGCGCCTATTTTAAGCGCTCCGCCTAACAAAACGGCAGTTTTAAGCCGTATCATCTCTAAATACTCTTCTTCCGAAACGTCATCCCGACTTTCAAACTCCATATCATATTGTTGCCCCTCACAAATTTCCAAAGCTGTTTTTGAAAAAATATCGAGGACTTCTTTTCTACAAAAATCAGGAGCTTCGGACATTTGCATATAAGCCAATATTTGCATGGCATCTCCCGATAATACGGCCGTATTTTCATTCCAAACTTTGTGCACCGCAGGTTTACCCCTCCTCACATCGGCATTATCCATTACATCGTCATGCAACAACGTGAAATTATGAAACATCTCCAACCCTATAGCCGGAGAGATGGCACGGTGATAATCAGTTCCGAACAGTTCACAAGCCATCAACATCAATACCGGACGAATACGTTTTCCCCCCAAAGAAAGCTCATAACGTATCGGCGCATACAGATTATCGGGTTCGGAAGGATACGGAACAGCCGCCAAACCATCATTTACAGCCTTTATATACTTATCAAGGATTTCCATACAGATTTTTTTTAGATTATTGGTTTCAAAAATACGTTTTTTTCATTAGAAAAGATATATCTCGATAAGAGAAAAAAGAACTGTAATACATTTTCTACCATTAAAATCAAATAGATATATAC
>NZ_CEWDCG010000263.1:0-3433 GCF_982436375.1 Coprobacter sp.
AGTGAACCGAATTTGTTTAATTTTTAACCTTGTCCATTTTTAGTGGACAGTAGTGTTTTTGCATGATTTCTTATTTTTTTAGCATTTCTATTTTTTCTAACCATTTCATAACATCTTCTTCAGCTTGTTTTACCTGACTACCTCGTATCGGAAGCCCCTTTAAAACATTCGATTTCGGACAAAGAGCCTTTATGTCGTTTTCTGAATGCCCCATGCGGCTTCCTTCATGAGTCATAAACGGAATGACTGTTTTTCCTGAGAGATTATAACTTGATAAAAATGCCGCTACCGGAGGTGCTATTGTTGCCCACCAGCAAGGTGAACCGACAAAAATGACATCGTATTTATCGATATCTTTTACTTTAGTTTTTAAAGCGGGTTTATAGTTGTCGTTGATTTCTTTTTTAGCTTGATCGACAACTTCTTGATAGTTTTTGGAATAGGGTTTTATAGGTTGAATTTCAAATAAATCACCATCAGTACCTTTTTGTATCTGTTCGGCAACAGCTTTGGTATTCCCGCTATAAGAATAGTAGGCTACTAAAATTTTTGAATCGTTATTTTGTGCCGAAGAATTAAAAGTAGTTGATATCATAAGGATAAAAATAAGTATAGAATGCAGAGTTTTCATAATTTTTTATGTTTAGACATTGAGAGAATACTCCCTTTTTCTATTTGTTTCTTCCTTTTGCTATTAAAATTATTTATTTGTAAGATGCTGCATAAATATTTATACAATCCTCATTACTTAGCGGGATACGATCACAAGAGAAGAGAAAACCCATGGTATCTTTAGCATTGATAGCGAATTTTTCAAATTCATCGGGGGTAATACCATAATCGGACATTTTGAGATCGGCTACGCCGCAATCTTCCTGAAGCTTTGTAAGAGCAGCTATAAAATCCATTGGTTCTGTTGCGTTTTTCATACCCATGACCTTTGCCATCTTTATAAAACGATCATCGCATACGTGTTGTTTAATAAGGTGGGTAAAGTAAGCTTTGCTTATCATGATCAGCCCGGCTCCGTGAGGAAGTTCCTGGTGATAAGCAGACATGGCATGTTCCAGAGAGTGTTCGCTGTTACACCGGCCTACGCACATTACAGATCTGGAAAGAGTATTGCCGAATGCAACTTTTGTGCGGGCTTCTATATCGTTCCCGTTTTTTATTGTCTTCGGCAGATTGAGAGACACATTTTCTATTGCAGTTAAAGCATACATGTCGCTCATTAGATTTGCACCGTTCGATACGTATGCTTCTATGCTGTGAAATAATGCATCAAATCCTTGATAGGCAGAAAACTTCGGAGGAACGGATAGCATTAGTTCAGGATCGACAATTGCGAGAACGGGAAATAAAGCAGGATGTACAAAGCCTGTCTTCTCATGAGTTGTTTCATTCGTGATGACGCAGCCGGGGTCGGTTTCCGACCCTGTTCCTGCGGTTGTCGTGATGGCGATAATAGGTAGCGGTACATTGGTTATAATCTTACCTTTTCCGCTTCCTGAAGGAATATAATCCCAATAATCTCCGTCATTAGTAGCCATAACAGCGATAGCTTTTGAAGCGTCCATGACACTACCTCCTCCCAAAGCTACAATAAAATCACATCCATTTGTTCGGGCAGCATTTCCTCCTGCCATGACCGTAGATTTTAAAGGATTTGCTTCAATCTGGTCAAATATAGTAAATTCTACTCCGGCTTTTTGAAGTTGTTCTTCTGTACGTTTTAGGTACCCGTTTATTTTAGTTGATTTGCCGTTAGATATTATGAGTAAAGCTTTTTTTCCCGGCATTTTCTGAGAATGCAAATGGTTTAACATTCCTGCACCGAATAAGGTATGTGTCGGGACATACATATCAAAGTTCATTTTTGTGTTCATAATTGATTTTGTTTTTTGTTATCTACATTGCAAAATTATATTGGTTATTTATATTGATTTGTAGATGAATTACAGGTATTTGTACCATTATTACGGATTTGAAAAAGTACAGATTATAGTATCGATAAAAGTGTTAACTTTGCATTAATCCAAAACAGCAAAGCTATGAAAGATAATATTTTAAAGATAGAGACGGTCGATCAGTATAATTCTCGTATGGGGATCGAAACTTTGCATCCGTTAGTTAGTGTGATAGATATGTCAAAGGCAAAGCCTGTGCGTCATGCTCGAATGAGTTTTGGTTTTTATACGATCTTTTTGAAAGAAGTGAAGTGCGGAGATTTGATATATGGCAGACAATATTATGATTATCAAGAGGGGACTCTTGTTTTCCTTGCTCCGGGTCAGATAATCGGTGTCGAAGATAATGGGGAGATTATTCAGCCTAAGGGGTGGGCTTTGACTTTTCATCCTGATTTAATAAGAGGAACATCTCTCGGTAGAAATATCAAAAATTATACGTTTTTTTCTTATGAAGTGAATGAAGCGCTTCATTTATCGGATCAAGAAAGACAGATCGTATATGATTGTTTGCATAATATAGAGTATGAACTTCGACATGGTGTAGACAAGCATAGTAAAACTTTAATTTCAAGAAATATCGAGTTGTTGTTAGATTATTGCATTCGTTTTTATGAGCGTCAATTTGTAACACGGACTAATGTCAATAAAGATGTACTTATGAAATTTGAGGACATTCTGAATGACTATTTCCATACAGATAAACCTCGTAGTATAGGATTACCTTCTGTGAAATATTGAGCCGACCGGTTGTGCTTGTCTCCTAATTATTTCGGTGATTTGATAAAGCGAGAAACCGGAAAAACGGCACAAGAATATATTCAGCTCGAATTGATAAATATGGCAAAAGAACGGATATTAGATACGGATAAGACGATAAGTGAAATTGCGTACGGTTTAGGTTTTCAGTATCCACAGCATTTCAGTCGTTTATTTAAAAAGTGTGTAGGTTGCACGCCAAATGAATATAGACAGCAAAGTTAATTGGTAGATTTATGGGAAAGTTTGGCAATTGTAACAGAGTAATTCTTGAGCTTTAGAGCTCATCTGAATTTTACCCGAGATTTGGGAGTTTCGTTTGAGGATGCTTTTTCTGTTTTATGAGAAGGGCAAGAGATATATCTGTCGATTGAAAACGAGAAAAAAGACCGGAAAAAGACGTAAGTCTTAATTTATTTGATTACCGATCTTTCATTTTTTATGACTATCTTTGTTCAAACTATTTTATTGATAAGATCCGGCTGATAAATGGGCTTTGGTTATCGTGAGTAGTTTTTTTGAAAAGTAGTAGAATTATATGAGATTTGATGAATTAAATCTAGGACCGGAAGTTCTGGAAGGTTTGAGTGCAATGAATTTTAAAGAAACGACTCCGGTGCAGGAACTTACCATACCTGTAATTTTGGAGGGAAGAGATTTGATCGCTTGTGCTCAGACGGGAACGGGTAAGACTGCCGCATATATAC
>NZ_CEWDCG010000264.1:0-3424 GCF_982436375.1 Coprobacter sp.
CCGACATGGGGATATTCCGGTGACCGGGCATGACACCGTTTTTATATCCCGTTGCAAAAGTATGGCAGATGCTGCCAAATCCGGCTTTGGTGACATCAGATGTCATCAAATGTCACCAGATGTCCGGATACTGACAGAAAAGCAGGTGGTTATACTTCTTAAAAGCGGATGTTGAAACAAAATTTGATCAGAAAAAACCTCTTTTTGTGTAAACACTGCGTGACAATCCGAATTTATGAGGATTCTCTGTTCAAGCGAACAGAGCAAGTTGTGTCCTTGTCGGACAAAAAGTCTTTTGTCCGACAAGAACCAACTTGCCGGCTGAAGCCGGGGATTTTTCTCCAAAGTCGAAAAATCCAATCAAAAGGAGTCCTGATGTGAACATGGAAAATGGAACGAAAAAATTATCCTTGGTAGCTTTCTTTCCAAGAAAGAGGAAACAATCATGCCATATGCTAACGGACTTCTCCTGTATAACTTGTCTCTTAACGGATAAAATAGAACTCTATCGACTTTTCCGTATCTTACGGAAAAAGACTTCCTCTGGCTGTGAACTTCCGTTTGCACTACTAACAACTTTGCCTCTACAAAACATTCTCCAATGGTATTTGTAACCTCATGCACGATAAAGAGGCATACTTAACTGTTTTTTGTACTGACCTATGCGACTTGCCCTTCCCCGAAGGGCTGCTTTAAGTCTTCACCTTCATTTAAAAGGGTGAATCGTTTTTTATTCAAGCCTCAATTCATTTATGGAAATGGACAATTTACTGTCCTCTTTAACAAAGCAGTTCTCCAAGGTCCAAAGGTGGTTTGCCGGAATCCTCATCATGATTGTCTTTCTTTCCGGTAGCATATAGGAATCATCCTCGTTGAAAATGTGAAAAGGGATATCTGATACATTTGTTACGGCTATACAGGAATTTTTCATGTATTTTATTTTAATGCAGGATTTTACAAATTGGGATAAAATTTGTATTTCTCCGGCCATATATCCATCGAATAAAGCTATGGTCCGTCGTGCAAGTAAAGCCTCGTGTATGCCTGCTTCACTTTTCTCCCTTGCGAAAACTAATGTCATAGGTCTAAATCTGTTTCTATACATTCCGGAAATAGTACAATGGACATCGGAACCTGCCATAATTGTCTTCTTGAACGAGACGCACCAATGAATCGCCTTGGGATAAAAATCCTTATAATTCATAACCTCTATGCCATTGATGATCCCTTTTGTGATTAGTTGTTCATGTATCGGATATAATGTGACATTATTATCCGGCCATCCAGGATGATTCCATACAATGAACGCTCCTTGTTTTTTAGCTTCAGCAAGGGAATCCAATGGATCTTCTTTTTCAATTAGGTTGGCGTCTTGGATGAAAAGAGCATTAAAATGCCCCAATGGCTTATCTCGAGTTATCTCAACACCCGGAATCACGATTAACTCCATATCGTCGGCTGCTGTTTTCGCTATTTTATAAGATTGGTTTAGGTCTCCATTTAACAAATCTTGATTTATCCGGTGTTCAATATGATCCGTGATAGCTATCGCATCTAATCCGTCCTGCCAAGCCTCATAGATGCGACCATCAGGCCAGACAAGTCCATCGGAAAAGACCGTGTGTGTATGAAAATCACACTTTAAAACTCGGTAGTCATCAAAACCGGGTATGTTTATCTCATTTCTCGTAAATAAATTATTAAGACGTGTCAGTTCATATACATCTTTTTTCTTGTGTAAATTATTCATCAAAGATTGTGTTATAAACCGTTTCATATATTGATCAATGCAAATATTATCTGGCTTATTAGAAAATATTTTTAGCTTTAACAAAGGTAATAAAGAATGATTGGATGAGCAATTTCTGGTTATGAATAAATTAAGTGCCACCTTCGTATCCCAGATAAAATATTTTAACCAGACTTATCTCCGGTCACGATTAATTTTTTAATATGCAATAAAATAAAAGATCACCGAAGCGTAGGCGTAGGACGTTGCCCTTATATATTGAGTACGAGGTAACATATTACTTATACCTATACCACTCGGAGTGGTATGCCAGGCATCTGTCTTACGGATCTTAAGTACCGAACTGATAATGTTGAATAAAAATTCGCATACCTCGTAACGAAATTGTGAGCTATCGGAATATTGACATTAATAAAAATGGGATTAAAATATGAACCCGGTCTGTTTCCATGTAAAAACAAACCGGGCCTAGAAATGTCTCTCTCTAAAAATAAGAGATCTTAGTTATTTACAGAAAATTTCAACGAAACTTTCTCGCTCCCTTTCACGCCGGTGAAAGTATAAATTCCGGAGTTTAAGTTTACGGATTTTGTTTCGTTGTCTGAATTGATTTTGAAATTGGATACAGCCGAACCGAAAATAGAATACACATACCCCGTATATCCATTCAAATTATCCAAACGCAAAGAACCGTTCGAATAGAAAACCTTGGCTTCGGGAGCCGTTTCCGTCGTAGGTTCTGCCATAATTTTCGATGCGTTTCTTGGGGCATAGGTAGCGGCTACTAACGGACTACCCGGTTGTGTTCCTTCCCAAGTGCTCATGTCGGCATTGTAGCTCCAGGCATCCCATGTGTTGTTGGTTAATTTACGGTTTGATGCTCCCCATGATGAATATTCCCAGTCTGCTGTTTGTGCGTCACGGGTAAAATAACTCCAATAACCGTTGTACCAACCGGCCAACCAGTGGAAATCTTCGTTTGAATTTTTTACCCAATAGTCATAATCATAGGCAGGGCGGCTCGTTCCATCTGAACCAAAGGGATGTATAAGTAACCCTGTCTTCTGAGATTCCACAATGGCATTATCAGCTATTTTTTGTGCGTTTTCCGGATAAGTATTACCAGCTTTTTTAGCTCCTTCCAAATCAAATGCAATTTGTACTTGGCTCGAACTCCTCTTTTCATAGCCTATACCATTAATCGTATAGCCCATAGAGCCGGTATATTGAACAAGCAAGAGCAAACGCTTATCAGTTTTCGCAACGGCTTCTACCATATCAAGACCGCATCTTTCTTCTCCTTTTGGCCAACGGTATCCCCAGACCAAATGATCTGGATTAGTCTTACTTCCGTCGTGCCAGGAAATGACCAGGGCTGCTTGGTTACAATTCAATGAATCGGCTTCCTCGATTCCGTCGTACACCCAAAACTTAATGTTTTTCATCGAGAACGTCTTGTCCGTCTCAGCTGCTTTTGCAGCGCTTTTGGCAATTTTTAAATCATTACGGACAATCCCTTGCACTGTTCTCTGTGTCTGTGCCTGTGCCGCAAATATTATAAATGCGGTGGCAAATAAAAGTATAAACTTTTTCATTTTTTTGTTTTTTAGAAATAAAACATTTATCGGATCACTACCTTTTTAGAGAAATACATTTCTTGATCTTTTACAGCCG
>NZ_CEWDCG010000265.1:0-3351 GCF_982436375.1 Coprobacter sp.
GACGATCATATTTCTACATTTCAGCAAATCACTTTAAATAAACGTTCGTTTATTTGGATTCATTTTTCCGGAAAATTTTAATTTTTTTTTCTTACCTTAAAGTGCTGAAGATAAAAATATTTTTAGCAAGATTGTTTTTTGGGTTAAAAAATTCTATATTTGTCCAAATAAACGAACGTTTTTCCGGAAAATTTCTTAAAAAACGCTATTTCCTATTTTAATATCAATCATATATTTTCTCACAGTATATCATTAATTTACAAGGTTCTACATAGATTATTCCCGAACCTTATCGAATCTGTACTTTTTGAGTTATACTTCCGTTTTTGGTCAAAATTTTGACGATATAAATCTTTTTATCCAAAGATGCAACGGGAATACTCGTCTTATTTTCATCCAAAATAACCGATTTTAAATTTTGTCCGTACATATTGAAAATCATTGCCGTACCCTTTTCATTATTCGGTAACTGCACAATCAAATTATTTCCATTTTGGTATATCAGCGGCATATTTTCTGTCACTTTATTTACTGCAGACAGACTTGGAACTTTATATATATTTTCTCCCTGAGGTATCTTATAATAAAAAGCTACACTGAAATTGTACAACGGATAAGGTTGATCATAAATAATTTTGAAATTTTCATCTCTCGGTTCATAATTTGGTCTTAAAGTCGTTTCATTCTCATCTCTCGGATACACATATTCTCCATTGACCTTTTTATCTAAATCAATATAGTTGAAAAAAGCCTCGTAATCATCACTATCCCGAAGATTTCCATGTCCATTAGTTTTTTGTGTAGCATAAGACACTTCTACATTCCCGGTCAGCGGAGAAGCGCTCGTCAATACTACACAATCATCTTTTATTTCTATATTTGTAATAGTCTGTTCCACACCATTATTAGAAAGAACAAATCCTAATTTTTTTTGAGACTCAACCAATTTTGAATCAAAAACAAGAGGTAATTTAGGAACTATAAACCGGATCGATATCTCATTAGCGTTTTCCGGATTACGGGTAATCTCAATCGGTTGCAACGGTTTAAAATCCTCTTTCAAAATACAAGTTTTATAATATACTTTCCCCAACATTTCTCCATACCAACGATAACCGTTACTATCGAGATGCCCCCCTCGATCGGTCATCGGATATACCGGTCCGGCACATACAATATCTTCATTTTCATTAGAAGCATTTAATTGAGCCATACCGACCTCTAACGTAGTGCCCCGAGTATATTGAGCCCCTGTCTGATATGTAATAAACAATGGAGCATCGTCTTGTCCATAATATTTCTTTACGGCATCCTGCATGTTGTTCTTTAACTGCAATAAATATTTATAATATAACTTTCCGTCAGTAGTACTGTATGATCCGACAGTCATACCTTTATTTTCGTACGATGTATAATTATATTCGCCCTGCATGAAAAATATTACCGGACAAGAAATACTCTTATTATTTTCAAAGGCAAGTTTAGAACCCTGCAACAAAGTATTGCTGAATTGGCTGTAACAAGTAGAAAATTCATTCTCTTTAGAAAGCTCTTCGATACTTGTCCCGCTTGTTCCGGCAGAGGTTGCCAAAATATTTGTTCCCGGTTGAAGTTTCTTTTGAATATGGTTTACTGCACCTAACAACGGACATTCTGCAATTGTCCCAGCATTACGGTTTCGGATATTACTATTATTCGCAAAAGCCGCCGATACATTTCCTATCAAAGGTTTTATCTCATCAAAGTTTTTATTACCATAGTTGATCCATACCTGATCTCCGATCATAAAATTTCCCGGAACATTCTCCGTCGATATGACCGGCCAAGACTGATGTCCGGTCGATAGACTCTGTCCATACATGATTATATGCTGATAACTTCCGTCTATTTTTCCCGGATCTAACGTCGCAGCCATTTCCACAGCACCGACGGCACAAGTTCCATTTTCGAATGAACGGATATTCCCTATTTGATCGGTATTTATTCCAAGATCTTGCAAAAACGAAGCTTTTCCTGCAGTCAACGCATCACAATTCGGAAACAAAGGAATAGAGTTTTGACGATTTACATATTCTTCGGTTGAAGATACAAGTCCGGATAAGCGAGACAATTCATATCCCGAAACATTTCCATTTCCTGTTTCCAATTTAAGAGGAGCGCCAGTTTGAACCCCGAAGCCCAAATAAGAATTAGAGATAAAAAGATCTTCCCCTTCTACAGGAGTATAACGAAAACCCATATCTGAAGATTGGCCTTGCGGATCGGTCATATTCGATTCAACGATCGAGTTATATATCCGTTTTGCCAAAAGCTGGGTTGAAGTATTATCATTCTCTTTCCAAAAACATAATCCGCAACCAAAGCCTCTGTTGCCTGAAGCCGTATTTTCGGTTATGGTACAGTTAACAATACTTACACTACTGCCTTTCTGAGCCGAAGGAATATATAAAGCAGCTCCCCCCTGAGTCTTCACATAATTTTTCCAGATCGTACAATTTATTATCTGCATATCCATAATATTATCAGAAAGTGCATTTTTTATAGCAATAGCACCTCCGGCATCTGTTGCATTATTTTCTGCAAGAAGAGAATTTTCGATACGTATCGAGCTTCTGACTATTTCGTTCGTGTTGATATTATTTTCTATATTGATACCTCCGCCTCTTTGTGCCACCGAACAATTGCGAACAGTAGAGTTTTTCAATACAAAAGATTCTATTCCGAGTATCTGAAGTCCCCCACCGTTAGAATTCGCAACCGACTGAAGATTACAATTTGTGATCATACATCGATCCATTACTAATTTTCCACGCATTTCAGAGAAAACAGCTCCTCCCTGCTGCACCTGATTATCCGTAAATATACAATCATAAAATTCTACTTGATTCGGAGTATAGAGGTATACTGTTCCCTTACAAGATACAGCAATATTGTTTTTGAAAAGACAATTAGTAAATACAGATCTTGAATTTTGAATAAAGACTGCAGACCCTTTTGTCTGATTTTGCGCACCATTTATAAAAGATAAATTTTTATACTGTGTCTCTTTATCATTAGAGTCAATATTAAAAATTCGTGTAACACCGTTACCCGTAAAACCTGAAGTCGAAGGAGAATCTCCAATAATCGAAAACGCCATTTGCGGTATAGCAACTCCCTCTATCCCGGAAACTTCTTTAGACACGTCTATTATCCCAGATACCCTGATATTATCGCCGTCCTCTATTAATGAAAGGGCTTTTGTCAACGTAGCTACCGCCCCGCTTTCAGATAACCCATTATTGGTATCCGCTCCATTAACAGACAAATATATGTCTTTTGCTATAAGAGATTGAACCGACAACAAGCATA
>NZ_CEWDCG010000266.1:0-3317 GCF_982436375.1 Coprobacter sp.
CAGTGATCCTCAAAAAATAGACGAGCTACTATCAAAAATTATCGACTGCCAAGATGACTTCTTGCGCCGTGTAAATACTCCTGACGGCAAAGAAAACCCTAAATTGGTAAAAAAATATTACAAAAGTCTGATACAATCTTTTGACAACAAAATCGGAGAAATATTAAAAGATTTAAGTGAACTGGGAAAATAAGAAAGATGAAAAGAAGGATATGCCGTTTCATTTTACACCTATTGGGCTGGAAAGTAGAAGTTTCGGTCCGCGATTATCCTAAATGTGTAATTTGTGTAGCTCCGCATACCAGTAATACTGATTTTTTTCTTGGAAAATTAGCGTACCTTTCGATCGGAAGACATGCCGGTTTTTTAATAAAAAAAGATTGGTTCTTTTTCCCTTTGAACATTATACTCCGGTCTATGGGAGGTGTTCCTGTAGATCGGAGTAAACATTCTGATCTGACCGATCAGATCGTCGATGAATTCAACAAGCACGAGCATTTCAGCATCGCTATTACCCCAGAAGCAACAAGAAAAAGAAATCCGGATTGGAAAAAAGGATTTTATTTTATCGCTCTGAAGGCAAATGTACCTATCGTACTGGCATACATCGATTATAAAGAAAAATCTATCGGACTGAAAAAGACATTTATCCCTACGGGAAACTTTGAAAAAGATCTGATTGAAATTAAACAATTCTATAAAAATTATCATGCTAAATACCCCGATTTGTTTGCTATAGAGTAAAAAAACTTTTTTACTACTTCTTCCCCTAAAGCACCAAACTCATGAATGACCTCCGCATAACGCCAATACAAACAGATATTATTTGGGAAAACAGAGAAGAAAATTTATGTAAACAACAGAAGACTCTCCAAAAACTAAAAGGGACAACCGATATTGTTATTTTCCCGGAAATGTTTACTACCGGATTTTCAATGAACAGTCGAAATCTTGCTGAAACTGAAAACGGAGAAACAATTTCGAGATTAAAGTATTGGGCAAATACTTATGAATTTGCTCTTTCCGGAAGTTTTATCTGTAATCAAAACGATAAGTTTTATAATCGAGGATTTTTTATAGCACCGGGTAACCAAATTACATTTTATGACAAACGGCATTTATTCCGTGTAGGGAAAGAAAACCTAAGTTTTTCCGAAGGACAACAACAAACAATAATTTCTTACAAAGGATGGAATATTTGCTTATCGATATGTTATGATCTGCGTTTTCCAGTATGGTTACGCAATAATAATATCCGGTACGATCTATTAATCATACCGGCATGTTGGCCTCACTCCCGCATCTCGGTATGGGATATATTATTGCAAGCACGAGCAATAGAAAATCAAGCATACGTTTGCGGTGTAAATCGCATAGGGCATGATCCTACGGGAATATATTATTCCGGACACTCGGCCGTTATAGATCCGAAAGGAAAAATTATTTTATCGACACCCGAAGAAAAGGAAACACATATTACTACAACTTTATCGGCAGAAAAGTTAATCGCATTTAGACAAAAATTTCCTGTATTACAGGATGCCGACTCTTTTACTATACACATTTAATGTTTATTGCAAGAAAGTTTTAAAAGATTTATGTACTTTTGTAGACAATAAATTGTTTTGATATCGATATGCCGTGCAATAGTTTGTTTTCACGCGCAGTTATATTCAATAACATAAAACTTAACGAAAAATGAAAAAATGGATGTATGTAGCAACTGCTGTTGTTCTTTGCGGAACAATCTCATGCAGTTCAAAAAAAGAAAGTAAATCGACACAATCTTATACAACTTCGACCGAAGTTCTGCAAGGAAGCTGGAATATTATTTCTGTCGATGAAAAAAAAATCGTCAGCGAAGAACCGACATTCCTCGCATTCGATCTCAAAGAAAAAAGAATACATGGGAATAATGGATGCAATATCATCAACGGGGAATTGATAGTCGGGGACGATGGTTCTTTCCGCTTAGATAAAGTTATCAGTACAATGAGGGCTTGTATGGGAGAAAATCCTGAACGCCAAATTATGGAAGCTCTTAATAATACGACTTCTTTTAAAATCGAATCTGGTAAATTTCTCAAACTGTATAATGCAAATAAAAAAGAAGTGATCACTCTAAAAAGGCAACCATTCTCTGAGCTTGAAGGGACATGGGACGTCACCTTGATAAACGAAAAACCTCTCACCGATGATCAAAAGCCTTTTATTACATTCAATACAAAAGATCGGAAAATTACAGGAAACGCAGGCTGTAACCGTATGAACGGACAAATAACGACAGACAATGCCAATGAATATTTCCTATCTTTAGGACAGATTGCGACCACCCGTATGGCATGTCCGGGAAACACAGAACCTACATTTCTAAAAGCTTTAGAAAATGTAAAGGCATTTAAATTGTTACCGGAAAAGAATGGAAAAAAGTATGCAGGTCTTTGTGATTCGGAAGGGAAAATAATCATTACACTCGAAAAAAGAAACGACCGGTAAAAGAACATTCCGATATATAAAATAGCCCGATAGTCTATTCAAAGATTACCGGGCTATTTATTAAACTTATTAAAGACCGTTTTTATAAAAAGAAATAACTCGAATATCTAAAAATTCATGGGCCAAATAGACATACAACAATTAAGAGACTGGGCAGCCGAATATAACCGGGACAAATTCATACATTCCGATCCGGTACAATTTCCACACAGATATTCAGAAGCAAAAGATATAGAGATAAGCGCCTTTCTCACAGCATGGATTTCTTACGGTAATCGAAAATGTATCATAACCAAGGCCGAAGAATTGGATCGTATGTTCGGAGGCTCACCCCTACACTTTATCCTGAACAATAAATATTCTAACTATCAAAATAATTATAATAGTTTCTATCGCTTTTTCAAATATCACGATCTGTATGAAATTTGCGAACGAATGCATTATTGTTACCAAAAATTCGGGTCTTTAGAGTCTGCATTAAAATCGACATCCGGACAGACTCTTGTTCAGCGAATACAATATCTTTTTATCGATATAAACGGGATTCCGAAACCGGAGGGGAACTCAGCTTGCAAACGAATTTGTATGTTTTTGCGTTGGATGATACGGCAAGATAAAACCGTAGATTTCGGAATCTGGGAAAGTTTTTCTCCATCAGAACTGATAATTCCTCTCGACACACACGTACATCAAATCGCAAAAAAATGCGGTATAACCCAAAGATCGACACCGGACATCAAAACAGCTATGGAAATAACAGACTTTATGAAACAAATTTTTCCTAAAGATCCCTGTCTCGGGGACTTTGCACTCTTCGGATA
>NZ_CEWDCG010000267.1:0-3225 GCF_982436375.1 Coprobacter sp.
CAAAGAGGAGTCCAATACCTTATCGACCCATTTTCGGTTTTCCGGATCAACAGACATTTCTTCTAATAAAACTTCAGCTACTGTCTCACCCATTTTTTTATTTACCTGATCAACAGAACTTAAAGGAGGCTCTACAAAAGAATCAAAAGGTTCATTAGCAAATCCGACAATAGCAATGTCTTCAGGAACTTTCACGCCATTTTTTTTCAAAACATGCATAACCCCCATTGCCGAATAATCTCCGGCGGAAAAAATCGCATCCGGAAGAACAGGCATTGCAAGTATCTTTTTTCCAGCTTCTTCACCTGTCGCTAAAGTGATACTGTTTTCAAAAATTAAAGATGAATCTACCCGAATATCCGAATCCATCAAAGCTTGAACATATCCGTCTTGTCGGTCTTTATAAACACTAATAGCCTGAGGTCCTGATAAATGAACTATGCGAGTACACCCCTGCTTTATTAAATGCATTACTGCATTATAGGCCGCTGTTCGATTATCTATTCTCACACAACTGCTCCTCTTGTCTAACGGAACTCTATCAAAAAAAACGACCGGTACTCCTCTGCTAATAACAGCATCAAAATGTTTATAATCTGTAGTTTCTGAAGCTAAAGATATTGCTAAACCATCGATTTTCTTCGCAAGCATAGTTTTCACGATATTCTTTTCTTCTTCCCAACGTTCGTTCGACTGAGAAACTAAAACACTATAACCAGCAGCATGAGCAACACTCTCGATTCCTCCGATGACCGAAGCGAAAAAATGACGGTCGATCCTCGGAACAATAACTCCGATAACCGATCCTTTTCCCGTTCTTAAATGATGGGCTACCGGATCGGGATGATAATTCATCTTCTCTGCGAGCTCCGACACCGCTTTTTTCATCTTTTCACTAATTCTCGGATGATTTTGCAAAGCTCGTGAAACGGTTGAAGCCGAGGTATTCAGTTCTTTGGCTAAATCATATATCGTGACCTTTTGCAATGGTTTCATATATTACCTTTCTTTACGAATTTAGTACCCACCCATCGGTTTTTCTCGGTATAAGTTTCCAATACTAACCCGCAATGATTTGCCTCTTCGCATATCACAGGAATATCCTCTTTGTAAAATCCACTCATATAAAGTTCAGAATTTTCATTCATGCAAGCACTATAAATTTTCATATTCTCCAACAAAACATTCCGGTTTATATTCGCCAATATAATATCATATTTTTTACCGGCAATTTGTTCCGATCCTCCTAACAAAATATCTATATTCGAAATATGATTCAATTGAATGTTTTCAAGAGCATTTTCATAGGCCCACTCATCGATATCAACTCCCGTGACAGATTTCGCACCTCTCATACTCGCCAAAATAGACAATATGGCCGTTCCGCATCCCATATCCAACACAACCTTGTTCTCAAATGAAGTTTTAAGCATCATTTCCATCATAGTACTTGTTGTCTCATGATGTCCCGTACCAAACGACATTTTCGGATCTATCAAAATGTCATATTTTACCTCGGGTATATCGGTATGAAAAGAGCTGTGAACCACACATTCATTTCCAATTACAATAGGTGTAAAATAGTTTTTTTCCCACTCTTCATTCCAATTACGGTCTGGAATTTCGATTACAGAATAATCGATTGCACAATCGACCGGAACTAAAACGAACGATCGTTTCATACGATCTTCATCGAATAAAGATGACGGAATATACGCAAAAAGTCCTTCTTCAAAAGAAACAAAACTATCGAATCCGATTTCCCCTAAAAATGCAGAAAGCAAATCTGTACTTACTTCGGAACAGGGGGTTATTTGTATTTTAACTTCAATATAATTCATCCTTTTATAAGCTAATGAGATAAACTAAAATCGTATCAACCTTTCATTTTTTCCAATAAACGAGGATAAGAAACATTTTTCACATGTGCATATTCCGGATATAACTCTAAAACTTTACGATACATTTTCTGAGCTTCCACATAATTCTCTCGTTTTTCTTCTACGACCCCGATTGTTACCATTAATTGAATGTACATCCAATTATTTTTTTTCAACTCGGGATCAGCTTCCATTGTTTGTAAAGCTTTTTTATAACCTTGTAACGCTTTCTCCGTATCTCCTCCAAAGATTCCCGGCATATAGAACAAGATATTCGAATATAAAATATTTACATGCGGATCATTCGGCCCTTTAGCAATAGATTTTTTAGCTTTATTCATCATACCTTTAGCTAAGGTTGTAGCTTTCAAAGGGGATAGGGCTATTTGAAAACCTGTCAAATTAGACATGAGACCAAGTAAAAGAGGATTGTCCGGATTTGTTTTATACAGCTTCATCGCAAGCTCATTAGCCTTCCGCAAATTCTCCGATGCCTGTTTTTTCTGTCCGACATCCATCAAATGACCGACCAAGCCATAATAATATGTTAAAATTTCCAACTGTCCTTCTGTATCTTGCAATTTAGGATCAGCAACCATCTTATTAATGACCCACGGCCACTGGGAAATTTTTCCATTCAAAAATAAGTTAAATGCTGTAGCTTTATAATCAATCTGCTGGGCTTTACCCCCCGACACTATACACAAAGACAAAATAGTAAAAATAAATATTCGTTTCATTTCTTCTTAATTAATGCCAAAAGAGAGGCCTACACCTCTCTTTTGTATGACAATGCAAAGATAGTCTTATTATTCAAATTATTTCAGGACTTCTTCTAATTTCTTCACCAAAGCTGATCCTTTCAAATCTTTTGCTACAATTTTTCCTTGCGGATCTACTAATATCGTATGCGGTATGCCTTGTATCGCATAAAGTAATACTGCTTCAGACTCCCATCCGTTCAAATCACTCATCTGAGGCCACGGAAGTTTTGCATTCTGAATGTATTGAATCCACTCATTTTTATTATTGTCAAACGAAACACCGATAATTTCAAAGTTCTTATTTTTAAACCGATCATATAAACTGATTAATGTCGGCATCTGTTTTCGGCAAGGAGCGCACCATGAAGCCCAAAAATCGACCAACACATATTTCCCTTTTCCGACGTAATCAGATAATGAGACCTCTTTTCCCTTCGGATCTTGCATTTTTAAATCAACATATGGCATTCCGACAGCAATATTTCGGGTATGTTCTAAAATATCCGAAAACGTCTGTATCATACGATCTTCTTTAAAAAACGGCTTTGCATCCTGGATTATCGCAGCTTGCTCCTCAGGTG